>JALUBF010000053.1 GCA_027045015.1 Sulfurovum sp. | reverse complement strand
CAGAGTTCCAGTAGATGGTGTTTGAGCGATTTTTTTGGCATTTTGTTTACCATTCCATATGAAGTTGTATCTCTCATTTTCATCATCGCTAAAGTTACCTAACTCCTCTTGAAGTTTTTCAAGGTTGATTTTACCCTCGCTAAACACTTCAGGAAACAGCTCTTTTAGTTGTGCTATGTTTTGCTCTTTTATATCTAAACTCTTACCATCTAATTTTTTCATATTTTTTACCTCTTGAAATTTTAACTACTTTATAACCGACTAACCAATTGGTTTATCCTTCGTTTGGTTACCAATGTTTTACAACTCACTTTTTTAGCTCTTTAAAAATATAAATGGTAAAGTAAGCTGATTAGTGTAATAGTTTAGTATTTTTATCATTTAGTAGTTTTATGAATTTAGTGGTTCTAATGATTATCTATCATTAATATTTTTAAATCTTCAGACCAGAAAAAATCTATCCAGCCTTTTGGTTCTTTTACGTACCAATTTGGTACTATTTTAGCAGTTTTTTTATAAAAAATAGAGGCTGTTACAAATGTAATATTAGGATATTTTTCATTTAAAACTTTTAAAATTTCAACCAAAGTATCACCACTATCTATAATATCATCAACAATAAGTACTTGTTTAGATAATTTTAAATCTGGTATATTAAACACCTCAACAGAGGCTTTTTTTTGAGTATCTTCATATCCTATTGTATTTATTGTATAAACTTTTCGTAAATTATAATACTCACCTAACATTTGAGCCATACTAAGCCCTCCTCTTGCTATGCCTAATATAGTATCAAAAGGTTTGTCTATTTTTTGAGTAAGAATCTTTAAATCTTCTCTAAACTCTTCATAAGGGTAGTATATTTTATTCATATACTTTTAACTCATTGTATAAACTATCTCGTTCAACAGGTGTAAAACCTGAATTTTTTATAAGGGATATAAAGTCATCTATCTTCATTCCATTGGCACTTTTAGCTCCTGCTGCTGATTGGATAGACTCTTTTTCTATTGTTCCATCTAAGTCATTTGCACCAAACTCTTGGGCTATTAGTGCTAAATTAATTGTACTTGTTGCCCAGTAGGCTTTTATATTAGGTATATTGTCTAACAAAATCCTAGCTATAGCATAAGTTTTAAGTACCTCTTGCCCTGTAGGAAAATTACAATTTTTAAGATAATTATTTTCTTTTTGATAAACTAATGGAATAAATGCATTAAACCCACCTGTTTTATCTTGCAAATCTCGTAAACGTAACATATGGTCTATACGGTGTGATCTTGTCTCTATATGACCAAAAAGCATTGTAGCATTTGACTCTTTTCCTCTACTATGCCATTTTTCATGTATCTCTAACCATTGTTTAGAAGTTACTTTACCTTTACAAAGGTATTCACGTACCTTTTCATCAAAAATTTCAGCTCCACCACCTGGCATAGAATCAACACCACTTGCTATCATCTCATCAATAACTTCATCATAACTCAATCCATACTGACGATGTAAAAAATCTATCTCAGCTGCTGTCATCGATTTGATATGTATATCAGGAAATTTCTCACGAATTTTTCTAAAAGCTCCCATATACCACTCTACACCATCTGTAGGATTGTGTGCAGATACAATATGTAGCTCTTTTGCTCCATTTTCTATGGAATTGGTAGCAATTTCAACTATCTGTTCATGCGTTAACGTATATTGGTTTGGATTTTTTCTTGTTGCTGAATATGCACAAAATTTACAGATATCTGCACATACATTTGTAGGATTTATATGACGATTTATATTGAAATAAGATTTATTTCCAAACTTCTCTTTGCGTATATCATCTGCCAATTCACCAAGTGTATATAAATCTAAATCATAAAGTGCTTCACCCTCTTCTTGATTAAGTCTTACTCTACTGCGTACTTTTTCTATCAAATCCATCTATACAAATCCATCATTAGTTATTTTTGGTATTATACCAATATAAAATTATGGAGAGTATAGTGGATAGAGTAAAAATACAAATAGAAGAACTTTTATATGAAAATGCACCCGATTTTAAGATAGCACAAGTTTTAAAAGAGGAGATAAAAACCTATTTTGATACACTTGAAGAGACATTTATAACTTCGAGTGGAAAAGATTTTTTACTTAAACATACAAAAAAGATAGATAGTCTATTAAAACTTATCTTGAAAGTATCTATACAAGATATGTTTAAAGAGTATGCACCTATGAAAAATTCTATCCCTATAGCATTAATAGCCTTGGGTTCTTATGGACGAGAACAACTTTGTGTATATTCAGATATTGACCTTATGATAGCCTATAAAGAGATACCAGGATACAACATAAAAGAGTTAATAGAAAAGATCCTATATATACTTTGGGATACTGGTCTAAAGCTTGGTCATCGTGTACATACAGTTGAAGAACTTTATGATGTTTCAAAAACAGATATTACCATAAAAACTGCTCTAATTGAGTCACGTTTCATAGATGGTTCTTATTTTATATGGACTCAAACACAAAATGCCATTTCACAAATACGTGATGATGATATTGGGATATTTATAGAAGCTAAACTCAAAGAACAAAAGCAAAAACATAAAAGATTTCCACTTACTATGGAGCCTAACCTTAAAGAGGGAGTGGGAGGTTTTAGAGATGCAAATCTTGTTTACTGGATAGGTAAAATACTTTACAATGTATCTAGCATAAAAGAGTTACCTCAAAATATTGTTGATGAAAAAGAATATAGAACATTTCGTATAGCTTTAGAGTTTCTTTTTCGTGTACGCTCTGCTCTTCATCTAGCTACCAATAAAAAAGAAGATAAGCTTCGTTTGGAACTTATCCCACAAATAGCAACATTTTTAGGATATACAAATGACTATAAGGGGCATATGAAGTTTTCTAAAAAAGTTACAGAATCACTGAAAATTATACGTCTTTATAGCACTATATGGATAGATAAACTGACAAAAGATTATATAACTTTAGATGAAAATAAAAACTATATATACCCTACTGCTACTACATTTAATGGTTTACTAAAACAGTTAAATAAAGAAGCTAAAAAACCGTTTATTGCTCACCCTATATTTTTACAAAAGCTCATAACAGTAAATAAAGCAGAACGTCCTGATGAGATACTGAATAAAACTATATTACAAATCTTTTATCAACCATATAGCTACTATATTTTGCGTACACTATCATATGCAAGATTACTCAAATATACAATCTCTCCCATCAAAAAAGTAGTTGATTTACCTCAATTTGATGGCTATCACAAATATGCTGTTGATATTCACTCTATACGTTCGGTCTATCACTTGGAGCATATTGAAGATGAATTAATAAACTCATTATTTAACAATCTATCTAAAGATGAAAAAGCTATGCTAAAACTTGTTACTTTTTTACATGATTCAGGAAAAGGAAGAAAAAAAGATCATCACTTAGTAGGTGCTTCTCTCTTTAAGATATTTGCAAATAAATTGAACATAAATAATGAACTTATAAAGATTGGAGAGAGACTTATACACCATCATACACTTATGTCAAATATAGCTCAACGTGAAGATCTTTACAACCAAAAGATTATTTGGGGATTTACTTCACATTTTCCAACTAAAAAAATGTTGGATATGATATATATCCTAACCTATGCCGATATGTCTGGAGTAGGAACAGATATATATAACTCATTCTCTGCAAAACTCATAAAAACTCTATATAAACAATCTTTAGAGGTTTTGGGTGAGACTGCTATGCTTGATGAAGCAGCAAAACGTGAGAAAAAAGAGTCTGCACTAAAACGAAACAGTGATTTTCTAATGCTAAAAAAGAGTGAACAAAAAAAGATACTACAGATACCTTCTAATCTTCTTTTTTTAAGATACCACCCTCAACGTATTGTAGATATATCAAAAAAGGCTTTTGAGACAGAAAAGTACACTTATCATATATCAAATAGTGACTATTTAACTATAGAGATAGTGAGATCTGATAATTTTAATCTAGCTTATCTACTCTCAAAACTATCTACTCTTGATGTAGTCAATATGGATATTTGTAAGCTATTTAATGAACTAAAATATTTTAAAATAGATTTTGCCCAAAAGATAGATAATAGCGAGATTAGTTTTATAAAAAGATACATAGAGGACTCATTTGATAAATCTAAAAAAAGTACTATGTATATAAATGCTATAGAGAGAAGAGATATATCTATAGATTGTGAACACTCTCAAAACTATGCCATAATGCACTTAAAAAGTAAAAATCAAAAAGGATTACTAGCTTTTATAATAGATACATTTGATACTTTAGGCATAGATATAGTAACTGCTAAAGTACATACCCTAAAAAATAGGGTTAGAGATATATTTCTCATCGAAAAGAATGGAAACTTTTGTCATAATATGGATATTATTATAGAAAAATTAATAAGTGGGAAATAATATGTGTGGAATAGTAGGATATTTAGGTAACGAAGAGAAGAAAGAGATACTCCTTGATGGACTTCAAGAGTTAGAGTATAGAGGGTATGATTCAGCTGGTATTGCTATCATAGAAAAAGATAAACTAAACCATTTTAAAGCCATAGGAAAGTTAAAAAATCTTAGAGAAAAAACAAAAAACTACCATAGCCAAGGCTTTGGTATCAGCATTGGACATACACGTTGGGCAACACATGGGAAACCAACTGAACTCAATGCTCACCCACATCTAGGTGCATACTCTTATGTTGTTCATAATGGTATTATAGAGAACTACCAAGAGCTTAAAGATGAACTACAAAATGATGGCATAAATTTTTTAAGTCAAACAGATACAGAGACCATTGTCCACCTTTTTGAAAAAAACCATAAGACAAATACTGATATATTTTCTGCTTTTGAAGAGACGATAAAGCATCTTGAAGGAGCATATGCAACACTACTTATAACAGAAGCAGACCCAGATAGTATCTACTTTGCTAAAAATGGTTCACCAATGTTAATAGGCTTGAATGATAAAGATGTATATTTTGCATCTTCAGATACACCTATCATAGGTAAGGCTATAGAAGTTTACTACCTAGAAGATGGAGAGTATGGTTATGCTAAGAGTGGGGAAGTAAAACTATTTGATCAAAATGGTGAGAAAACATTTACCAAACAAACTCTTACAGCAGATAAAATCTCTGCCCAAAAAGATGGTTATCGTTTCTTTATGGAAAAAGAGATCTATGAACAGAGTCGTGTAATGGGTGAGACTATGATGGGGCGTGTACTAGATGATAGCATAGCCTTTGATGAGGTAGACAATAGTCTCTTTAATGGTATCAAGGCTATCAAAATCTGTGCCTGTGGTACCAGCTACCACTCTGCCCTTACCTCAGCATACCTATTTGAGCGTTTAGCTAAAGTAAGATGTGATGTAGAGATAGCAAGTGAATTTAGATATAAAGAGCCATTGCTTACCGAAGATACCCTTTTTATTACTATCTCACAAAGTGGTGAAACAGCTGATACCTTAGAGGCTCTTAAGATGGCAAAGCGTGCAGGACTTAAAAGTCTTAGTATTTGTAATGTAGATAACTCCTCCATAGTACGTGAAAGTGACTCAGCTATCTTAACACGTGCAGGCATAGAAAAAGGTGTAGCAAGTACTAAAGCGTTTGCAACACAAACTATGGTGCTGTGGATGTTAGCTCTTTATATAGCACAAGAGAGAGCTACCATAAGTAAAGAGCTACTTAAAACTGAGATAGATGCGATGCTTCATACGCCTAAAGCTCTTATTGTTACAGATGAATTACACTCTAAACTTCATCGCCTAAGTAAACGCTATCTACATGGGCATGGTTTCTTCTTTATAGGAAGAGATATCTTCTTCCCATTAGCTCTTGAAGGTGCATTAAAACTAAAAGAGATAAGCTACCTTCACGCAGAGGGATATCCAGCAGGAGAGATGAAACATGGTCCTATAGCCCTAGCAGATAGTGAACTCTTTACCATAGCTATTATGCCAAAAACAATGCACTATGATAAGATAAAGTCTAATGTAGAAGAGTTAAGTGCAAGAGATGCCACTATATTAGCTATAAGCCCAGAACCATTTGAATTAGCCGATGATTTCATACAAACACAACACACTTCTCACCCTATGGTAGAGTTCTTTGAGATGATGGTTGTTACGCAACTATTGGCTCTTGAGATATCTGTTAGACTTGGAAATGATGTAGATATGCCAAGAAATTTAGCTAAAAGTGTTACAGTGGAGTAAAATTTTATTAGATATGGTGTTAGCATAGATGTAACACCATACTTTTAACTATATTTAAATAATAGGCTCTCTTCTATCATTAACTTCTTCACAATAGTCAAATATTATATCTTCAGACATAGTTAATTTTTTATATAAAAAATATTTTGCCATTCTTGTACTATCATCTAAGCTTTTACCTCTTCCTAAAATTATTGCTATAGCTGAAGAGAGTATGCAACCTGTACCATGTGTATGTGTTGTATCTACTCTTGGTGTTGAGATTTCTATAGGTTTGCACCCTTTGTGTACTAAATAATCTGTAGCGATATCTTTATCTTTGCTGTGTCCACCCTTGATAAGTACTGAATTTGCACCCAATTCAAATAGCCCATTTGCCATCTGTTCTATTTCACTTCTATCTCCACTGTATGAACTGCCTAAAAGCATATTTACCTCTGGGATATTTGGTGTTATAAGCTCTACTTTTGGAAAAAGTTCATCTACCATATGCTGTATGGCTGATGGTTCCAATAGATTGGTACCACTAGAACTTACCAATACAGTATCTAAAATAATATTTTTAAGATTATACTCTTCAATGGCTTTTGAGATAGTAGAGATAATCTCTTTATTTGCTAACATACCTATCTTAAAAGAATCAATCTTTATATCTTGAAGTAGTGTATCCAATTGCATTTTTACAACATCAGAAGGTATAGCAAATAGACCTTTAACTCCTGTGGAGTTTTGTGCAGTCAATGCTGTAGTTACACTAAAGGCATAACCTCCAAGTTTTTGTATAACTTTTGCATCTATCTCTACACCTGCACCACCATAAGGGTCTGACCCTGCTATGGTAAGTGTTGTTGGAGTAAATCTATTTTGCATAATGTTCACGATAAACCTTCATAAGTGCTTCCGTTCTGCTTTTAGATACTTCACCATCTTCTAAAACATCAGAAATCATTGCTATTCCTGAAGCAGATTTTGTCTTGGCAACATCTGCTATATTATCTATAGTTATACCTCCTATAGCAACGATAGGATAATCAACATACTTAGACCACTCTTTTAATCTATCTACTCCTACAGTATCATAAACCAACTCTTTCGAGATAGGCTCATAGATAGGACCTATGGCAAGATAACTTGGTTCAAACTCCAAAGCTATCTCTATCTCTTTAGGAGTATGACTACTAATACCTAGATGTATCCCTGCATCAAATATAGCTTTTACATCTGCTTTTTGAATATCTTCTTGTCCTAAGTGTATCCCATAAGCTTTATATTTTATGCCCAATTCCCAAAAATCATTAAGAAAAAATCTTGCATTAAACTCTTTGGAAATCTCTATAGCTTCTATGACCTCATCTTCCAAAGTTTGTCCAGAAAACTTATCTTTAGTACGTAATTGTGCTGTTGTTATACCACACTCATAAAGCTCTCTTAGTTTATAGGCTCTATCTACGATGGGGTATATGCCTAATGGGGTATCATCACATTTTGGAAATTTCATTTTTCAATCCTTCTAATCAAACTGATGCCAAAAAGGAGTACCAACGGTAGGAGTAGATGGTGATGCAAATTCTCTTTTTTGCATAGTTCCAGCCTCATACCCTAATCGTCCTGCCATAGTAGCATACTTAAATGCTCTTGCCATTTTTACAGGGTCTTGTGCTAAAGCTATAGCAGAGTTTAATAGTATTCCATCATATCCCAACTCCATAGCCTCTATGGCATCACTTGGTTTACCTATACCTGCATCAACTATAAGTTTAAGCTCTGGAAACTGTTTTCTAATAGCTTTAAGATTTGCTGGATTCATAAGCCCCTGACCTGACCCAATAGGTGAACCCCATGGCATCAATATCTTACATCCAACATCAACCAAACGTTTTGCTACTACCAAGTCATCAGTAGTGTATGGAAATACCTCAAATCCATCTTTTATGAGTACTTCAGCTGCCTTTAGAGTCTCAAAAGGATCTGGTTGTAAATTGTATTGGTCACCTATAACTTCAAGTTTTATCCAATTTGTACCAAATACCTCTCTTGCCATTTGAGCTGTAGTAATCGCCTCTTTAGCTGAGTGAGAACCTGCTGTATTTGGTAAAACATTTATATTTAACTCTTTTATGATATTCCAAAAATCATCACCACCACCATCACCAGCTGATTGACGGCGAAGGGCAACTGTAACTATCTGTGCTTCACTCTCTTTTATGGCATCTTGCATATTGGCAGGGTTTGGATAGAGTGCTGAACCTATAAGCATTCTACTATTTAACGTTTTGCCGCCTATCTCCCATGTTTGGTTATCCATCTTATCCTCCTTGAACTGGTGCTAATATATCTATGGTATCACCATTTTTGATAGTTCTACTCTTATACTCTGAGATAGGTACAAAAGTGGTATTGATAGCTACAGCAAACCCTTTTGTTTTGTACTCCAATACCTCTATAAGTTCTACAATATTTAAACCATCTTCTATCTCTTTTATCTCACCATTAACAGAAACTTTTATCATCTATATATCCCCTCATTTAAAGCTCTCTCAACTATGGCAGGAGATAGAAGATAACCATGTCTATAGAGTCCATTAATACGAGTCAATCCCTCTTCATTTTCTATACGAGGCAAGTTGTCTCTAAATGCTGGACGGCAATTTGTCTCTGTATTGACTACACGAGCCTCTCCAAAAGTTGGGTGTACAGTAAATAGTGCCGATAGAAGTTCCAAATTTGAACGTACCGATATAGGTGACATATCTTCACTCTCTATCTCACTTGCACCTATAATATAGCGTTTAGAGTTTGCACTTTGAGCGATTTTAGAATCTTTATAATACTCAAGTTCTATACCCTCACATCCATTTCCACGAGGCACAATATAGATTTTATAGCGTGGGTGAAGCAAACGAGTTGGACGTTTTATATCTATCTCTTTAGACTCTACCCATATCACCTCTCCTCTTACACCTCTTAAATCTTTAAAATACTCTTTTGCACCCAAACCACGAGCATCAAAAACCCAATCAAAATGTTCAGCTTTTCCATCTACATATATAGTTTTAGGTTCTAATCTATCTACCTTTTGATACTCTCTAAATGAAGCATTTGGAACTCTATCAAGATAATTGGTAGAGAATGCCATAAAACGTTGAGAATCTATATGCCCCTCATCTTTTATATAAAATGAGTGTTGATGTTGAGTAAGGTCAGGTTCTAACTTAGATAAAGCTTGAGCATCTATTGGCTCTATATCTTTTGCCTCTTCTACTTTGCTTTTTAGTGTTCCTATAAAATGGTCAAGTTCGCTAACATCTTGTGGGTGAGCTGTAATGATAGTCCCTAACTGTTTAAAACCATCATAAACACCAACCTCTTTCATCAAATCACCCCACAACTCAATGGAGCGTTTTCCATACTCAAATATCTCAGAATCAGCTGTCTCCAACTCAGCAAAAGGAGCTAACATTCCTGCTGCTGTAAAACCTGCTGCTGTAACTCCCTCTTTGCTATCTTTATCAAAAAGAGTAACACTATGCCCCTCTTTTAAAAGATTTATAGCTAAAACTCTTCCAACAAGTCCTGCCCCTGCTATGCCTATATTCATATTATCCCTCTTTTGATTCTATCTTGTCTGCTTCTATATAAACTTCACTTCCCATCTCTTTGAATTTTTCAGACATCTCGTCCATTCCTGCTTGTATCTCTAACTCATCAGCATAATCACGCACATCAGCAGAGATTTTCATAGAACAAAATTTTGGTCCACACATAGAACAAAAATGTGCTACTTTAGCTGCTTCCATTGGCATAGTATCATCATGATACTCTCTAGCACGTTCAGGGTCAAGACCAATGTTAAATTGATCAATCCATCTAAACTCAAAACGTGCTAAACTCATAGCATCATCTCTCGCTCTAGCTCCTGGGTGACCTTTGGCAACATCAGCAGCGTGAGCTGCGATTTTATAAGTTATGAGTCCCTCTTTTACATCTTCTCTATCTGGAAGTCCAAGGTGTTCTTTTGGTGTAACATAGCAGAGCATTGCACAACCATACCAACCAATCATCGCTGCACCAATACCTGATGTAAAGTGGTCATAACCTGGGGCAATGTCTGTAGTTAAGGGTCCAAGTGTATAAAAAGGTGCTTCATGACAAACATCTAGTTGTTTATCCATATTTTCTTTAATCATATGCATTGGCACATGACCAGGTCCTTCTATAATAGTTTGAACATCATGTTCCCATGCAATTTTAGTTAAACGTCCTAACTCTTCAAGCTCACCAAATTGTGCCTCATCATTTGCATCTGCACCTGAACCTGGGCGTAAACCATCACCTAAAGAGAAAGTAACATCATAAGTTTTCATAATCTCACAAATATCTTCAAAGTGTGTATTTAAGAAGTTCTCTTTATGGTGGTGAATCATCCATTTTGCCATAATTGAACCACCTCTACTTACAATACCAGTTACACGCTTAGTTGTCATTGGTACATGGTGAAGAAGAAGTCCTGCGTGGATAGTAAAGTAATCAACACCTTGCTCTGCTTGTTCAATAAGAGTATCACGGAATACTTCCCATGTTAAATCTTCTGCAATTCCATTTACCTTTTCAAGAGCTTGATAGATTGGCACTGTCCCAATAGGTACTGGAGAGTTACGCAAAATCCAGTCACGTGTTGTGTGAATATTTTTACCTGTACTTAAATCCATAACAGTATCCCCACCCCAACGAGTTGACCATACCATCTTCTCAACCTCTTCTGCAATAGATGAAGTAGTAGCAGAGTTACCGATGTTTGCATTAACTTTTACCAAGAAGTTACGACCAATAATCATAGGCTCTACCTCTGGGTGGTTAATGTTACACGGAATAACAGCACGACCCTCTGCAATCTCTTGTCGTACAAATTCAGGAGTAATCTTATCTGGAAGATTTGCTCCAAAGCTATCTCCTTTTAGACGCTCTTCTCTCTCTTTATCTGAAAGATACTCTTTTGACATATTGGCATCTTGATTTTCACGCATAGCGATAAACTCCATCTCAGGAGTGATGATACCTTGACGTGCATACCAAAGTTGAGATACATTTTTACCTTTTCCATTTTCATCTTTCTTGGCTCTAAGAGGAGTTCTAACAAGCCCTTTAGCTCCAGCTGTTACAAAATCAAGTTGTTCATCAGTAGTATATCCATTATCAACAGGAGCCATAATACGCCCATCATACTCCTCTACATCACCACGAGCCATAATCCACTCTTTTCTAATAGCAGGGATTCCCTCTCCTACATCTATATCAACAGTTGGATCAGTATATGGACCAGAAGTATCATAAACTCTTATTTTAGTATCGTTAGTAAGTGAAATTTCACGTACAGGTACTCTTATATCTTTATGTATTTCACCCTTTAGGTAAACTTTTTGTGAAGCAGGAAATGGCTCTCTTGTTAAAAGCTCATTTGAAGTTGTCAATGTATCTTTATAATTTTTTGTCATAATAATTCTCTTTTTTTAAATTACGAAAAGAGAGAAGTGCCAACTAAGATAAGAGGTAGATAAACTCATTAGATTAAAAACCAATCAATTTATCTACCAAAAGTAGTGTCACAATCTCTTCCTTACGCTGGTTTTAACCAGTTCAAGTTCGACGGGATAGGCAATTAAGCCATCTCAGCAGATATCATAAGATATTAGCACCCCGAGAGGTTTGATATTGATAATATAGTCAAAGTAAGATAAAAATAGTCTTAATTTATACTAAATTATAAGCTTTTCATATCTACAAGTTCACCAAGAAGTTCATCTATCTCATCTTCTTCCAACTCATTACGCCCTAACTCTTCAACGATAGCGAAACACTCTGTACGCATTTCACGCATCTCTTCCAAGTCATCTTTTTGCTCTTTAGTAGCATTTTTACTCTTCTCTATAGTTGCAAACAGTTCATCTATTGCCACTTCTAAATCTGGAATGATTTCAAGTTCAAGTATATTTTTAAGTTTATCACCATTTGTCATAAATTTTCCTCATAATATTTTATGTATTGTACCAAATATTAGAAAAAACAAGTACAATATCAATAAAAAAGGTACATTATGTCACAAGCACAACAAGAGAGAGATGAAAAGTTTTATGAAAGAGCAGATGCACACATAGCTTTAGCAAATGAGCAGATAGATAAAGAGAAGACTCACCCTACTTTAGTAAATGATTCACTCATCTATGCTACTGCACGTTTTAATGCATGGATAGTTTCAGCAAGTTTTGCTTCTGCTGATGAGATAAAAAATGATAAAGAAAATGCCATAGAGTATTTTACAAATGCTTACAAAACAGTACTTGAAGAGCATTTAGATGACTATATTGCAAATTATGATCTCTATATGAATGGTATAAAAAAAGAGGATTAAAAGATAGTATTTAGACTCTGAAAATTAAATTTTCAGAGTCTATAGAATTTACATAGAACAAGCACTTACACCAGGAGGTGTTGTTGGTTGTATAGCTTGATTGTCTGCTCCACCTTCTGCATTTACTTTGTCTATAAAGACAAGAAGATTTGATGCAGCTTCTTGGAAACGTTTTGCTGTTTCTGAATCTGGTTTATTGTATGTTACAGGCATACCTGTATCTCCACCTATTCTAATAGCAGGTTCTATTGGGATACGTGCTATAACTTCTGTATCGTACTCTTTTGCTACAGGTACTGTTGTCCCCATACCAAAGATGTCTGATTCTGTTGAACATTCAGGACATATAAAACCTGACATATTTTCTACTATACCAGCAGTTGGAATATGTAACTTTTGGAACATATCTAATGAACGACGTGAGTCATCTAAAGATACCTCTTGAGGTGTAGTTACTGTAACACCAGCTGTTACTGGTACTGATTGAGCCAATGTAAGTTGAGCATCACCAGTTCCAGGAGGCATATCTATAACAAGTACATCTAGCTCTGACCACAAAATATCTCTTAAGAACTGCTCAATAGCCTTCATAATCATAGAACCTCTCCAGATAAGAGATTGTCCATCTTCCATAAGTGAACCCATAGACATAATCTCTACACCATAAGCTTTAAGAGGCTGTACTTTATTGCCCATTATTTCTGGTTTTTGATCTTGTACACCCATCATACGAGGAATATTTGGTCCATAGATATCTGCATCAAGAAGACCTACTTTTTTACCTTGCATAGCCATAGCTATAGCCAAGTTTACTGAAGTTGTTGATTTACCAACTCCACCTTTTCCTGAACTAACCATTACAAAATTTTTAACTTGAGGAGCGATATTTTTACCACTTACAGAGTTACTCATCTGTTTTGGAGCTTGTGGAGCTTTGATATTGATATTGATACTCTCAAAACCAAGTTTTTTAAGCTCTTTTGTCGCATCATCGTTAAGCTGTACTTTTACCTCATCTGCTGATGAAGTTATGTCAATAGTCAACCCAACATTAGAGCCATCTACGACAACATCTTTTACAAAACCAAAAGTTACGATATCTTTCGTAAAGCCTGGGTATGTCACATTTTTCAATGCTTCTAGTACATTTTCTTGTGTCATATAATTCCTTTCTTAATTAAATTATTAGTAAGAGTTATACCACCAATATCTTAAACAATGTTTAATTTTCTTCAAAGAGGAGTAAAAAACTCTTATTCAACAACTATAAAGAAACACTTGTTATAATTCGTTACTAATTGTTACATATAGGAATATACTTGTCAAATACAACATTAATACTTCTAGGTGCTGGTTCATCTACTCGCTTTGGTACAAAAGTTAAAAAACAGTGGCTATATACGAATAACACTCCTTTGTGGTTATATGTAGCTGAGCATTTTAAACGTAGTGCTGATTTTAAAGATATAATTATTGTATCTTCTAAAAATGAGTTGACTCATATGAAAAACTTTGCATCATTTAGATATGTGCAAGGTGGCAATAGCAGACAAGAGTCTCTTAAAAATGCACTAGAGTATGTTAATACTACCTATGTGATGGTATCTGACATTGCTAGATGCTGTGTACCTACAGATATGATAGAGCGTATTTTAGATGCTAAAGAGATGGCTTCTTGCATAGTACCTGCACTTAAAGCTACAGATACTCTATACTTAGATGGCAAACCTATAGACAGAGAGAAGACAAAAATCATACAAACCCCACAACTCTCAAAAACTTCACTACTTAAAAAAGCATTACAGACACAAACAATATTTACAGATGATTCATCTGCCATAGCTTCACTAGGAGAGAAAGTACATTTTGTAGAGGGTTCTACAAAAGCTCACAAACTTACTACTCTTGAAGATTTACAAAAAGTAACATGCCTTAAAGAAGCTTCAAATCAAACACTTACAGGTTTTGGCATAGATACTCACCCTTTTGAAGATAATAAAGAGATGTTTTTATGTGGTGTACCAATAGATGTAGATTATGGATTTAAAGCTCATAGTGATGGAGATGTAGCTATACATGCTCTTATAGATGCTCTACTTGGTGCATCAGGTATGGGTGACATTGGTGAACTCTATCCTGATACAGATAACGCATATAAAGGGGCTGACTCAAAAGAGCTTTTGGCAGATACTGTAAAACATATAAATGCCTATGGATTAAAAGTAGGCAATGTCGATATGACAATTATGGCTGAAGCACCAAAACTTCTACCTTACAAAGAGAAGATGAGAGAGAGTATAGCCAATATTTTGGGCATACGTAAAAACTTTGTAAATATTAAAGCAACAACATCAGAAAAACTAGGCTTTGTGGGACGCAAAGAGGGTGTTACTGTACATGCTATAGCAAATTTAACTTATATAAACTGGAAAACATTATGAAAATTATCATTATAGAAAACGAACTCTATCTAGCACAAAGTATCGCCTCTAAACTATCTGAACAGGGCTACACTACAGAGACATTTAGCTCAATAAAAGAGGCTATGAGTTCTCAAGGTGATGTATATCTTCTCTCTACAAATCTACCTGGACAAAACATATCTTCTCTTATAAAAAAACTTAAAGATAAGATTATTATACTTATGGTTAACTATATCAATAATGATACAGTAGGAGAGCCTATAAAACTTGGGGCAAATGACTACATAGTAAAACCATTTATGATAGAAGACCTTATGCGTAAGATAGAACACTATAAAGAGTATCAAAATCTTTTAAATAGAACTTCTTTATATGAAGAGTATATGGATAATCTACTATCTAAAATAGATGCAAAGTTTAATATGAATGATATTAAACCCCCTTTAGTAATAGAGACAAACTACCAACGATTGGTAGATAAAATAGTATTTCAATACATAGAAACAACAAAGAATGAACTAATTTTTATACCTCTAAGTGATGAAAATTGGAAAGAGAAGATAGAAAGTAGTAATAAACTATCAATTCTTTATATAACAGAGATACAAGAGCTTAAAAAAATAGAGAGAGAGGCTCTTTTGTCACTACTTAAGGAGTATAAATTTATTCTTTGTAGTACCTCAAATATAGAGTGTAATTTTAATACAATCACTCTCAACACAGACTCTAAACTATATGATCAAAATGAGATACTTACTATTGATGATTATGTTAAATTTATAGTCAACTCTTTTCAATACAAATTTCCAGATACGGAACTATCTAAAAAACTTGGTATCTCAAGAAAGAGTCTTTGGGAGAAACGTAAAAAATATAATCTCTTTAAGAAAAAATAGCCAAAGGAGCTAATATGTCACAAGTTAAAACACTCTATATAGATACAGAAGCTCTATCTACTCTAGCATTAGTACAAGCAAAGCTCATCTCTCCTGTAGATAGCCTAATGAACCAAAATGAAGCAAAAGAGGTAGATAGAACAAAAATGTACAAAGGAGTACCCTGCCCTTTTGCATTTATCTTAGCTCCAAAAGGCAAACGCAATGAAGAGGTTTTAAAAACTCTACAAAATGGTGAAGTTGTAGAGCTTATAAATGAAGGTAATAAAGTTGGAGAACTTACAGTAGATGAGACATTTTCCATAAACCCTAAAGAGCGTCTAAACAATATCTATGGTACTTCAGACACTTCACACCCTGGTGTTAAAAATACAATAGCAAGACTAGGTAACATTGCTGTATCAGGAGAGTATAAAGTTGTCTATCCTCTAATAGATGACAATATAAATCGTATAAAAAATATGATAAACAAAACTGGTGCAAAATTTATATCATCTATGATGTTGGCAGCCAATCCACTTAACCGTGCACATGAACGTATGATACGTCAAGCAGTATCTGACTCTGACCTACTCATAATATTTCTACGTAAACCATTTACTTCTAAAGGATTACGCTACGATATTAGACATAATGCACTTTCAACTTTTGTAGACAATTTCCTACCACGAAATAAAGTACTCATAATTCCATTTGAAAATAGCTACATATTTGCAGGATTTAATGAACTTGTACTTGATGCTCTTTTGGCAAAAAACTATGGGTGTCATCAACTTGTAGTTGGTAAAAACCATGGAGGACTTGGACTATACTACGACAAAAATCGTCTTAACTCCATCTTCGACCATTGTAAAAATATAGATATTCACATTAAAACTGTTGATGAATATGTATATTGTGATACATGTAAAACATTGGTAAGTACATCTACATGTCCCCATGGACAACATCATCATGTACACTACCATTCTGACTCTATTATGAAACTTATACAATCTGGAGTTATCCCTCCTCCAATCCTGGTAAGAAAAGAGGTATCGGCAAATATACTCTCAGCACTATTTCCAGAACGCTTTAGCAATCTACAAGAGATGCACTACTCTCTTATGCCAGGGTCTGGTCTGCTTGAACAACAAAACGAAGAGCAGTTTTATCTAAAGCTTATAAAACTATATCAAACATCATCTCTAACATAGGATACAAATATGACACTACAAAAACTATTTTTAACATTTGGTGGAGCAGGGTTAAGTCCAAAAGCACCTGGAACGGTAGGTACACTTGCCTCTTTACCTGTGGGTATTACGATACTATACTTTTTAGGTATGCAAACACTTTTTATGGTAACTCTTGCTATAACTGTTATAGGTATATTTGAGATAAATAAATATGAAAACTCTACAGGCATACATGACCAACAACACATAGTCATAGATGAAGCAGCAGGAATGTGGCTAAGTCTAATGATAGCAAATTCAACAGCTATTACTATGCACTACCCTTATGCAGATATCATCGCTATTGTATTGAGCTTTGTATCATTTAGACTATTTGACATATGGAAACCATCAACTATTGGTTGGATAGATAGAGAAGTTAAAGGTGGCATGGGTGTAATGTTTGATGATGTTCTTGCAGGAATTGCAGGAGGATTGTTGTCTGCTATTATCTTAATAGGACTGGGCAAGATTTAAAAAAATCAAATCAGCCCTTCTAAAGCTCCAATAATCAAATCTCTATAAGCCTCCAAATCTTCTATAGTAGCTTTATTTGTTGTTCTAAATTTCTTATGATACTTTTCTAAAGATTTATGCAATTTTTCATCTAACCATTTATCTTTAAAACTATTGTCCATACTAAGAGTAATATCTTCTCTTTTTGCGTGTGATAATATAGCTATATGATAAGTATGAAATATAGCTCTTCCTAATAAAATATATGGAAAATTTATATTTTTCATAGGACCAATTTCTAAATAACGCTTACCTAACTTTGTTCCCAATACTTTTGTTTCAGATAATTCATCAAACCCTAAATATGCACCAACTCCTCCAACTACTGCTCCTATAGCTCCTCCAACAAAAAAAGTATGTCCTAAAAATAGTAAATCCATAGTAGAACCTGCTATAGCTCCACTACTCACTCCTGCTAGAAGTAACTCTTTACGAGTCAAACCAAATATAGACTCTGCCTCTTCAGAAAAAAGGTCAACACCATTAAATTCTAAAAGAGTTTGTTCTTTTTTTAAATTATCATGATTCCATATCTTCTCTATCTTCTTTTGAGTCTTATCTTCTAATAATCTTAATCTCTCTTTATAACTCTTTTGAAGTTGCTCTTTTTCTGACTCTTTAGCCTTGCTATCTTCAATTTTAAGAGTATCTACATAACCAACTGATCTACTAATGAGTTCTGCTATATTAGTAGCACTTTGTTTTATCATCTCTTTATGATAAGAGTCATAAAGTGCTATAGCATCTTTTATAGAGCTAGTCCACTCCTCTTTAAGATGTGCCATACTATCTAAAACTAGTATATGTTCTTTAGGAGTAGCCTCCATTGGATTATAGCTTCTTACAAGTTTAAAATAGTGTCCTAAAGCTCTCTTCCATTCTAAAGAGTAGTCTTTGTCACCTATATGATTTATAAGTGCCATTGATGGTTCCCCTGTCCAACGAAGTATCTCCATTTGAGTCTCATACTCTTCACCATAAGGTTTTGAACCATCAACAACATAGATGATAGCTGCACCACCTGCAATAGCTTTTAGTAACTCTATATCATCATTAAATTTTTCACTATTTTGATGTTCATTTATAAAATCTTCTACAACTTTATATCTTTTGCTTAAACCAACATCATGCTTTTTAAACCAAGACAATACATATCTAGCTCTTTGAAAACCTGGAGTATCAAGTAACTCATAAAGTATCTTACCATCTACTATGAGAGGAAAACTTCTACTCTTTGTAGTCGTTCCTGGAATATCAGATATCTGTACACTATCATCCATAGCTAAAGAAGATACTATAGAGCTTTTACCCTTATTTGGGTGTCCTACTACTGCAAACTTTGGGTGAGTATTATTCATCTTTTTAACCATACCTTATTGAAATCAAATTGAGCAATCTTTCTTACCCATATATCTATATCTTTACTTTCTGGCTTATAACTATCTTCCATAAGACCAATGGGTTGTAATGTAACCATTTTTACGTTATCACAAAGAAATTCTAAAAAATCTATAAATTCCATAGTAGGAGGTTCCCATGCTTTTACAAAAAATAGTACATTATCTCTACTAACTTTAGCTATATCTTCATCTTCTTCAAAACTATTTAGACCACCTACATGATATATAATATCACAAACAATATCTAAACTATCACACAATAGTACTTTTTCTTTCTTACTAAAAGACCAAAGAAGAGTAGTAGTATCATCTACTTTAGACTCATTAATAACTCTATCATACTCTATGATATCTTCTGAAATTCTACTCTCCTTCTCTTTAGCTTTTGTAGTTATAATAGGAGTATTCATCTCATATAAAAGTTTTTGAACACCATCTAAAGTCAATATTGATTTAACTAAAGATTTTTTACAATTCCAAATCGAGAAAAGATATATTATAAAACGTAGAAATATAGAGTAAACAAGTGTAGCCATAGCTAAAAACTTCCACCATTCGCCAAGAATAGATGCATTATCTATCATATCTTTACTAAGTTTATCACCTAATCTAAAGTAGTGACTATGTTCAATAAGTTCTATAGATGGTACTGCCTGAGGTAACCAATCTCTCCAAGGAAATGCTAAACTATTTAACATAGAATGAAGATCTTTAGGATTGATATGTAATGTAGTACTCCAAGAAAATGCTATATCTTTTGTAACTACCATACAAAGTAATGATAAAAATATACCTATAGAAAATGCAAGTGATACAAGCTGTGTACGTTTAATAAGTATAGAGTTTAAAAGTAGTGGATTTATATCTATACTATCTATGGGTTCTCTCTTTTTAGATAAAAATTCTAAAATTTTATCTAACCAAAAAGATAATGATATATGAAGTAGCCTACTTTCTAAACTACGGACTCTTAACATAGTCCAAAATGATATAATCATACTAATAATCGGCAAAACTATAGCAATTGCTATAAAGTATAGAACATTTACAGGAGCATTACCACTATAACTAAGTAGCGCTATACCTGAAAAAAATCCAAACATAAAACCAAAAATTATAAGTATAGAGCTAATACTACCAATATATGAAGATATATTATCAGTTAGAAGAGGTTTTTTTAAACTATTTTTATGTGCATATACCCATATCTTCAATTGTGTTAAAGTGTCTTTTTTTTCTAGTTTGGAAGATAGTGCAAAGAGACGATTTTCTTCGCTAGA
The DNA here is from genome assembly GCA_027045015.1 of Sulfurovum sp. GTDB lineage: Bacteria > Campylobacterota > Campylobacteria > Campylobacterales > Sulfurovaceae > Sulfurovum. The sequence goes on along the minus strand of JALUBF010000053.1, from coordinate 918 downwards.
TAAATTGTTATTTTTCAGTAATGTATAAAGTGTAAGATAATATTTTAAAGTCAAGTTTATATTCTTTTTAAGGAATTATATCAAAGAATATTTTAGAAGTATATATAAAGAGGGATTAATATCCTCTTTATACAAAATTTAACTATATTTTACCATCAAGATGGTTAGCAAGTCTTTCAAGTTTTGCTTTATAAGCATCTAAATCAAACTCTTTTACGCGAGAAACACCATCTTCAACAGCAGCCTGTGCAACAGCAGAAGCAACATATACAAGAACGCGTCTATCAAATGGTGAAGGAATGATATATTCAGTTCCAAACTCCATATCTGTACGATTATGTGCTTTTTTAACACTCTCAGGCACAGTCTCTTTTGCAAGTGAAGCCAATGCGCGTGACGCTGCCATTTTCATATTTTCTGTAATTTTTGTAGCACGAACATCTAAAGCACCACGGAAAATTTGAGGGAAACCTAAAACATTATTTACTTGATTTGCATAATCACTTCTACCTGTACCGATGATAACATCTGAACGAACCTCTTTTGCAAGTGGTGGTTTGATTTCAGGATTTGGATTTGCACAAGCAAAAATAATTGGGTTTTTATCACTCATAGTCGCTACCCATTCAGGTTTGATTAAATCAGGTTGAGAGAGTCCAAGAACCATATCTGCACCTTTCATAGCATCTTCAAGAGTTCTATCTGGAGTCTCAAAAGCAAACATCTGTTTTTGTTTGTTTAAATCATCTCTACCACTATGAATTACACCTTTAGAGTCAAGCATAGTAATGTTTTTTACACCAAGTGTTTTGTACATACTAGCACATGCAATTCCAGAAGCTCCAGCACCAATAACTACAACTTTTAAATCCTCAGCTTTTTTACCTGTCATATCAAGAACATTGATAAGACCAGCTG
>JALUBF010000052.1:17020-21353 GCA_027045015.1 Sulfurovum sp. | reverse complement strand
TTTAGATTTAACGACATAGATTTTGGAAATATTGAGGGAACTGAGATACCAAGATATTTAGATTTAGGTCAATGTAACGATAGTAACGGTGCAGTTGAAATAGCAAAAGCAGTAAGTGAAGCACTTAGTATTCCTATAAATGATTTACCGATTTCAATAGTCCTTAGCTGGATGGAACAAAAAGCAGTTATTATTTTATTAGCACTTTTTAGTTTAGGTATTAAAAATATTTACTTGGGACCAAAATCACCAGAATTTTTCAATGATGATATAACACAGTTTTTAATAGATACTTTTGATTTACACTATACAGGTAATGCAAAAGAAGATTTAAAAAATCTTTTGATTTCTTAATTCTAATAAGATTTATATTTGGAGAGATTTTTACATACTCTCCAACTCTCCAAAACTATAAATTTATAGTTTTCTGTCCAATCTTTTTATATCGTGCATAATAATACTCTACAAATTCTCTTATGTTCTCATTTCTTGGTAGATAAACTCCATCTTCTCTTATGGTATATCTCTCCAAATAGATATTGGCATCTATTTTTCTAAGGTATGTTTGGGCTAAGTTTTTATAGGCAGATATATAAGCCTCTTTCATAGCATCATATTTAGAGTAGTCTATCTCTATATGTTTATCATATCTTATGACTCCAGAGTTAAATAGTATATCTAAATGTATAATCCCCTCACAGTAGTAAGGAAGAACCTCGCCCACTTCACGCCAAGCCATAAGACCAACTGCACGACTTACTACATCATCTACTATATGCTCTTTGAGTTCATCTTTCTCATTATAAAAAAATGCCATAAGCCCACCAGCTGTAGCTTTGAACTCTTCTATATTTTTAAATTGACCAGTACCATTCATCTTCATCTCAGTATCTGAATCTATCCATAATATATGCCCGTACTCATGCTCTATTGTAGATATATCATAAAGATTTTGCCATAATTTTGGCTCTTCTTCTATAACTCTTTTTTGTTTTTTTATAAACTCTTTACCCATAATCTCTACACTTAGTTTCATAATAGGTTTAGACTTTTTAGACTCCATTACAAAATCTGAATATGCAAAGATTTTCTTTCCAAGCTCTACTGATACCTGCTCATCATTTGGTACAACCTGAGCAGAGAAGAGTCCATTAAACTCTGCTGCATAGTAGAGTATGGGCTGACCTATATAGAGTTGTGTATCATCTACTTGAGTTAAATTTTTAGCCATTATTTTTTTAGCATCATATCCAAACTCCTCTGCTAATTTAGAAGCAAAATATTTAATATTTTCTCTAGTAGGTGAAGCCTCTTGAAGTTTAGGATTGACAATACGTAAATCCCATTCAAGAGCTACTGCTTTTCTATAATGATCTTCATAATACTCCAATGGGTGACCTACTTGAAGAGGAGTTTTAACTGCCATCCATTTTCTATCTACCTCTGCCCATTTTCCTATGAGTTCATCTGGTTTTGTATGAGAAAAAGCCTCTTTAATAGCTGTAAAGTAGGCTATCCACTCCTCTTTTTGTCCATAAACTTCATCTTCTTGTTGAGAGAGTAGCATTATAAGCTGTTCTAAGGCTGTTGTAACACCTTCTACTTGTTGAGGAAATGCTTCAGCATAGGCTACAGATTTATATTTTTTCTCTTTAGTACTACTTGCTACCTCATCTTTTACAAGTACAGAGTAACATCTATCACCTACGCAACCACTATCATCTTTATCTAGTAGAAGTTCGCTCTGTAGCATCTCAAATACTTTAGCATCATCTCCATCAAATAGTTCACTCAACTCCAAGTTGATACTATGCAAGATATGTTCACTCCAATAACTTTGCCACTCACTAAGTCTTAACCCTACAAAATGAACACCCAATATCAAAGAGCGATAAAAAGGTGTAAGAAGTTTTTGTTGTTCTATCCAACCTATAAGACTCTCATGACGAGTTATGTGCATCATACTAGTAAAACCATATGCCAACTCTTTTTTAACACGTATATCTTCTTCTGAAAATCCAAGCTTACCAAGTACCTGCTCTAAAGCATCTTCTCTAAGATTTACTATGCGTGTCAATGTTGCCATAATAGTATCATCATTTTTAGGCATATCAAGTAGTGATAAAAAAGCATCAACAGACTGCTCTGCTTTGTCATGTTTACCATTTAAAAGCTCATAAAATCCATTGAGTTCACTCTGTCTATCTTGCAACTCTAAGTAAATTGCTTGTAAATCGTTCATAAATTGTTGTTGTGTCATTTCCATAAATCCTTATTGTTTACTCTTAAGCATCTCAATGATAGGTTTTGCCAAATCCAATGCCTTACTACGATGAGAGATAGCTCTTTTGACATCATCATCTAACTCACCTAAAGTATTATCAAATCCAGAAGGAATGAACATAGGGTCATAACCAAACCCTTTGTCTCCTCTAGCCTCATCTATCACATCTCCGTGCATCCAACCATGTACCACATACTCCCCATACTTAGAGACAATAGCTATAGAGGCTGTATAGTAAGCAGGTGTAGAGTTTATACCTTTTTCTTTAATGGCATCTATAAGTTTATATAGGTTATCTTTATCACTTGCCCCATCTCCTGCATATCGTGCAGAGTATATTCCTGGGGCATTGTTTAGTATGGGTAAAGAGATACCAGAATCATCAGATATAACAAGATATTTATCTCCAAGTTTCTCATAAATAGTACGTGCTTTTATGAGTGCATTCTCTGAAAAGCTATCGCCATCTTCTACTATCTCAAACTCTCCAAGCAAATCTGAAAAAGCTACAACTTCATCTTTACACATCTGTTTAAACTCTCTTAATTTACCTCTATTTCCAGTTGCCAATACCAATTTCATAAAGAATTAACCTTTTACTAATATAATTAGGACAAATTTTACCCTATTGGAGATTTTAATATGATTAAAAAGGTTTTACCCCTTAGTCTTATAGTAGCATTACGCTTTTTTGGACTCTTTATAGTCCTCTCAGTTCTATCGAACTACGCAAAAGAGTTACCTGAAGGAAATGCCTTCTTAGCAGGTATAGCTCTAGGTGGATATGCTCTAACTCAAGCTGTACTTCAAGTCCCTTTTGGCGTAATGAGTGATAAACTAGGTCGTAAAAAAACTCTACTTTTTGGACTACTTCTCTTTGCATTTGGTTCAGCTGTAGCAGCTATGGCAGACAACATTTACATACTTCTTCTTGGTCGTTTTCTTCAAGGAGCAGGAGCTATTGGTAGTGTTGTTACCGCGATGATTGCTGATCAGGTACGTGAAGATGAGAGAGCGCACTCTATGGCTATTATGGGTATGGTTATTGCTATGAGTTTTGCAACAGCTATGATAGTAGGGCCTATTATCGCTGGAGTATGGAGCGTTAGCGCTCTTTTTTGGCTCACTGGTGGACTTGCTATTACAGCTTTAATCATACTCTTTACTGCTGTTCCTGAACCTCCACATATAGAGCATCACTACTCAGAAGATGAGGCTAAAATAAAAGAGGTATTTAAAGACAAAGATTTAGTAAGAATGTATATAACTTTTCTTTTTCATAGCTCTACTATGGCTATTGCATTTTTCATCATACCTATTATTATGAAAGATAAATTTGATATGACAAGCATAGATTACTGGAAAGTCTATCTACCTGCTGTTATATTTGGTATCTTGGCTATGGCACCTGCTGCGATATTGGGTGAGAAGTATGGTAAGGGTAAAGAGATATTTATAACATCTGTACTATTTATCGTGGCATCTTTTGCTCTTATGGGCTTTAGTAGTAGCTTTTGGCTATTTGCCATAGGTGCAACATTTTTCTTTATAGGGTTCAATATGTTTGAACCTCTTCTTCAAAGCTTTGTTGCCAAGTTTGCAAAAGTACATCAAAAAGGAGCAGCACTAGGCGTTGCCAATACATTCTCATATGTTGGTATCTTTCTTGGAGGAGCTATAGGTGGTTGGCTATATGGTCACTACCAAGAACAAGGTGTTGCCATAGCTGTTATAGCTCTTTGTATTTTTTGGATATTATGGATTATAGGTATGAGAAATCCTGCTCTAAGAGCAAACCTATTTTTATCTACAGATATATTTGATGAAAATAGACTTATAGATCTAAAAAATATAGAGGGGATTAATGACTTTTATACAAATAAAACTGAAAATACCATAGTTATAAAATATGAAAGTGAAGTTATAGATGAAGATACTATCAGAGGAATGATGCTAAAAGATTTGAACAATGATAGAAGATAAAAAAGAGATATTACTATCAGAGATAGAGAGACTTATAGCTTATGGTAGGAGTGAGCCTACCATAAA
>JALUBF010000052.1:0-16920 GCA_027045015.1 Sulfurovum sp. | reverse complement strand
TATAGATGAAGATACTATCAGAGGAATGATGCTAAAAGATTTGAACAATGATAGAAGATAAAAAAGAGATATTACTATCAGAGATAGAGAGACTTATAGCTTATGGTAGGAGTGAGCCTACCATAAACCCAGCTCTTTTAGAGTATCTTTCCATAGAAGATTTAAAAAATACAAAAGCCAAACTACTTGAACGTGTGGGTAAACTGAGTGATGAAGATAAGGAGTGGTTAGAGCAGTTTAAAAAGTAATCATAAACACTTCATCATCCATAGAGTTTGGAACTACATACACCACAAGATGAACTTCTATCTTTCTCATGGACAAATTACCACTGATTTCACCTCTGTAAACTCCTCTAAAGCCCACTTTGGACCTTCACGCCCTACACCTGATAGTTTTGAACCACCATAAGGTTGTACATCAAAACGAAGTGTGGGAATGTCATTTACAACAACCCCTCCACACTGAGCATCATCTATAAATCTTTGAACTAATCCTAAATCATTTGTAAAGGTAGAAAACTGTAATCCATAAGGAGAATTATTCATCTTATCTATAGCTACTTCATAGCTTGGTACTTTTACTAAAGATACAATAGGAGCAAATACCTCTTCACATATGATATTCATATCATCAGTAACATCTGCCATAACTGTTGGAGGGAAAATACCATCTATCTCATCTCCTCCAGATATGACTTTAGCCCCCTCTTTTTTAGCAGATTCTACCCAGTTTTTGGCTCTTTTTCTTGACTCTTCATCAATGAGTGGTCCCATAAATGTATCTTCCTCATAAGGAGAACCTACCTTTAGTTTTTGTGTCTCTTTAGCTATAAGTTCTGCAAACTCATCATAAATATCTTCATTGACATATATACGCTGAAGAGAGATACAAACCTGACCAGAGTTGTAAAATGCTCCAAAAGCACAACGAGATGAAGCAAGTTGTAAGTTTGCACTCTTATCTATGTAGGTTGCTGCATTACCTCCTAGTTCAAGGCTTACCTTTTTGATACCTGCTTGTTTAATGATAATATGTCCAACAGGAACTGAACCTGTAAAAGATATGACTCTTGGTATATTGGAAGTTACCAACGCTGAACCAACTTCTGCATCACCATAAACTACACTTAGTGCATCTTTTACTGCATATTTTGACTCTACAAAAAGCTTAGCAAACATATATGCTGTCATAGGTGCTTCAGGAGTAGGTTTAAGTACTACACAGTTTCCTGCACCTAAAGCTGGTGCTATCTTATGTGCTACAAGATTTAGAGGAAAGTTAAATGGAGTTATACAAGCTACTACACCAACAGGTTCTCGTCTAAAGTATGCCATTGTCTTTTTACCACTTGGCATAACATCTGTAGAGATAGTCTCTCCATGAAGATTGGCAAGCTCCATAGCTGTTAGTTTTATGGTCTCTACACAACGCTCTACCTCTACACGAGCAAAAGCGATAGGTTTTGCAACCTCTTTAGCTAACATAAGAGCAAAATCCTCTTTTGTGGCATCAAGTTTTTGTGCTACATCTTCAAGCCACATTATACGCTGAGAAAGAGGAGTACTTGAGGCTATTTTTGTAGCACTTTTAGCTACTGTTAAAGCTCTAAGAGTATCGTCAACATTACAGATAGGTGATCTACTTACCACACTACCATCAAAAGGACTTCTACGCTCTTGTTGATGAGTTTTACTCTCCTCTTTTGAACCAAAAAATATCTTAGCTTGAGCAATATTTGGCATTATTTATCCTTCTATAGAATTATTATTTATTACATTTTGAACAAGAGTCACCATCACAATAACTCTTTTTAAGTATAAATTTAAAGATAATATCTTTAGTCATTAGTGCTAGACAATAGACCCACAATATATCCATAATCATATTTGGTTTATAATCAAGCCCATAAAGAAGAGTGGGCCACCCTATGAGTATAAAGTATTTAATATAGTAAAAAAAGAGGATTCCTGCACCATAAATCTCTTTTAAAATATGAACCATCTTAAGGTTGTGCCTCAAAGTTTGGTGTACCATCTGGCATTATAGCTTCACCATCTCTTTTTGCCTCTTGCTCTGCTGCATAGGCATTCATCTGCATACGTACTTCATTGATCTGTTCAGGAGTAACTCCCTCATCACTTGACCACATTACCTCTACTGCACCATCATACTCTTGCCCCATCTCTTCTATCTTATCTGCATACTCATATATATCCATGCAAAAAACTGGCTGTGCATCAACTTTTTGAGTATCTAAAAGTTCTATAAACCATCTTCCTAGTGGGCTTGTTTTTATAACTGATTCTATAACTACCATACTTTAGTATCCTCCGTGAAAATCTTTTTTCTTCAAATCACCATTATAGACTACATCTCTCACATCAATGTCTGTCTCATTAAGTAGTGCTGGGACTGGATCTTGTGCTTCAAGATTTTTTATCTCTTCATCAAGCTGATCCTCTTGATAAGTCATCATCATATCTGCTGCTATTACATGTGGGAGTTGCTGTACTTTAACAAGTTTTTTTATCTCCTCTTCTACCCCTTCACCCTCAATAGTAATAATTATCTTACCTTTCTCTTTATCGTGTAGATGATAATCTGTAAAATCTGCATTTTTAAAAAACTCTACTAACTCATCTATATATTCTGGTAAAGCTTGTACTACAATACTCGATATATTCATATCTTTTCCCCTTATTTTTTATTTAAATTCCATACCATAATGGTATTGTCATCACTTGCTGAAAAGAGTCTATTTTCATCTTGAAATATTATAATGCTAAGTGTACTCTTTTGCCCTTTAAGTAGTGCTATCTTTGACTTAGTTGAAGTGTTATAGATAGATATATTGTTCTGTTCGTCCATAGCAAATGCCACTTTAGATGCACTAGGACTCAATGCAGTTGCATAGATAAGAAAATGCCCCTTAATATAGTCACCTTGACCTGTAGATACATTATATATGGAAGCTCTTTGATCCTGCCCTGCACCTGAGACCATACCATTTTTAAAATCAACCCTATAGACATTATCTAAATTTTGCCCCTTAAGTTCTCTAATAACCTCTCCTCTTTTTACATCTACTACACTCAACACACCACTTTCACAAGCAAAAACAGCCTCTGTTTTATCTTCATTTAACATAAAGTCAGAGAACTTTGATTCACTCAACTGTACTTTATAAAGCTCTTTTTTTGTTGATATATCAAATAGTGATACTTCATTACTCAAATACCCAAACAAGATATGTTTGTCATCTATAAAACGTACCTTTATTATGGCTTTTTTATCTTTAGAAGAGAGTAGTTGTATAAGTTTACCATCATATAGATAGAGATTAGAGTATCCACCTTTTCCACTGTCACTTAAAAGAAGATATTTACCATTTATAACATCTGTACTCATAATACGTGCTGGCATAACATCACCCATAAAATCTTTTACATCAGGGATAGCTATCTCTTTAATCTTCTCTTTTTTTGTAATATCATAAACTTCTATATGCCCCATATCTGTAGAAACAATTAGATGATTTTTATCTAAAACCATATCTTTAACTGTTCCATTTATCTCAATTGTATCAACTGGCTTAAATGTAGATATTGCGAATAGTGAAAATGTAAATATAAGGTATAGTATTAGACTTTTCATCATACTATCTCTTCAACCAAATCAAGTACCAAATATGTGATCTCTTCGCCACTTAATTTGGTTTTAACACCATATAGGTCTTCTTCAGATGCTAAAAATTGTTCAAATACATCTTTGTCATGCAACTTAACCATAAACTCTTCCATCTTCTCTTCACCTAGTGCTTTTTGGATCGGTTCTGCGATATAGATGACAAAATTGTACTCTTCAAAATCAAACTCATACTCTTCTGAATCAAAATCTTCATAATTTTCATCTACATTTAAAAGGTGTCTTAACTCTATATCTTTATCTTCAAGCTTTTCAAATAGCTTAGGATATTTTGCTTCTAAATTCATACGTTATCTTCCTCATTTTTTATTTTAAATACTTCATATCCAATAGCCTTTGTAGGACAACGAGATATACAAAATCCACACGCCGTACACTTCTCATTGTCTATGATAGGGTTAAACATACCATTAAATAGAATTGCATCATCTATACAAGGCTCTTTACAAGCATTACAGATAACTCCATGGTGAGCAACACACGTTTTAAGTGATATTGTAAATATCGCATTTAAGTAGCTACTGCTCTCTTCATTTGCTAATGACAGTACATCTTTTTCACAAGCTATAGCACACTCATCACAAAATGTACACCCATTTTTTGCAAAACTAAGTGTAGGAGTTTTTGTCTCTTCATCGATAAAGATAATCTTCTCATCACAAGAAGTAACACAAGCTTGAGTATTACAGCTTGGACACTCACTCTGAAAAAGAGATTCACTTTTACCATATGGTGGTCGTACCAAAAGAGGAGACTCCTCTTTGGTATGAGATAATGGTTTGCTAAAAGATTTAAAAAAATCTCTCCTACTAGCCACTATTTTACACCATCATCCATCATATTGATAAGATTAGAGTGTGTTTTAAACTCACCTGTTAGACCATCTGATTTAAATGTATTTCCTACAGCTGTTTTAACATTTGCCTGAGGTGCATGACATTGAGAACAGTTAAATCTACCTTGGTAAAGGTGGTTTAGCTTTTTAACTTTTGCTAGTTTAATATCACCTACATTACCCATATCACCTTTTTGGATACCAACTTTTTTACCCTCTTTAATCAATTCACCATTTTTATAAACAGTTGTTGGTCTATAGTTAGTAAAGTGAGATGGTGGGATTGGAGTTGCTCCCATACTTTTTGCAACGTCAGGCATATGACAACCAAGACATTGATTGTTATTTTTTGTGATAGGAAGTAGTCCATCAACAGAGTGAGGAATCATTGGTGGAGCATTTACATAAGCTCTCTCAAATTTAGGAGCAGACCCTGGAGCTGGTCTATCATCTTTAATCTTCGAAGGAGCTACATTTTCATTAAAAAGTGAAGTTTTTCTTAAACCTAAAACAGTCTCATCAACTACTTTTTTATTTCCTAAGTCCTCTTTTTCAAGTCTTGCTTTATCTGCTACTTTTGCATTGATGTCTATAACTTTTAGAGCAGATTTAGCTTCTGCTTTTACAGGAGCTTTAGCCCCACCTTTTATAGACTCAGCCATAGCATTCATATCAGCTTCACTTAAAGATGCTACTTGACCTTTCATAAGTCCTTTCATAGCACCACCATAAGTACCATCTTTGTACCCTTTAAGTGCTTTTACAATATCCTCTTTAGACATATCTTTTACAACTTTTGATTTACCTAATGCATGATTTTCAAAATTTGCCCCATGACACCCTGTACATTTAGATGTACTTGCACCATAAAGTGCCGAAGCAGTCAATAGTGAACCAATAGCCATAACTTTTATAACTTTTGTCATTTTTTCTCCTTTAACTTTTTTTATTTAAATCTCTAATACTAAAACTTAAAGCATCATCGTTACAGACATCAATACAGCGACCACAGTTGGTACACTCTCCATCTGTTACAGAGATACTCTCTTTATTAATCATATGTAGTACCTGATTTTCAGGACATACAACTTTACAATCCATACAGTTAGTACAAGCTTCATGATTGTGTTTTACTCTAATAATGCTCTTTTGCCCTATAAGCGAATAGGCAGCACCCAAAGGACATATATGACCACACCAACCATTTTTAACCCCAAAGAGATCAAAAAGGAAAATGGAAATCACCACGGAGATACCTGCACCAAAACCAAAGATAATACCTCTTTGCATAATGGTTATGGGACTCAACGCCTCAAAAGCAGCGATACCTGTAATAGCAGAGACAATAAGACCCAACACCATAATCCAGTAGCGTGTTCTACGCTTCAAAAAACGGTAATTAACCTCCTCTTTGTCTAGCTTTAGTTTACGTCTAAGCCAATTTGCCAAATCGGTTACCATATTGATAGGACATACCCAAGAACAAAATGCTCTTCCACCTACTACCATATAAAATATAGTAATAATTAATGCACCTGCAATTACATCTCCTCCAAGTAAAAAACCTGCACTAAGAGCTTGAAGAGCAGTATAAGGGTCAGCCAACGGAATAAGACCAAAAAGTTTAGAAGAGCCAAATGTTCCTTCTAAAATATGCCAACCGTAAGCATTGGCAGAAAAATATAGAAACATTAACCCAATCTGTGTTGCTCGTCTAAGGAGTAGATATTTTAAATTTTTCATTAGTACTCTATCTCCTTATTGAGGTAATCAGTTGGTGATTTTTCACTTCTTTTATCATGAGTCTCTATCTCATCTAGCTTTCTATCTCCTGCTCTTTGTTGGTCTTTTTTATCCCAACCTTTTACATAGTGATCTCCATCTCTCCCCATAGAGTGTTCTCTAGGAAGTACAAAAATAGCAGGTTTTTCAGTAATACATGCTTTCTCACAAAGTCCACAACCAGTACAGACATCTGAGTGAACCACAGGAAGTAAAAACGCATGTTTTCCAGTTCGTTCATTCTTCTGATAATCCAATGTAATCGCCTCATCAAGTAGAGGACAAGCTCTATAACAAGCATCACACTGTAAACCCCAAAATGAAACACATGACTCTTTATGTACTACTGCTAATCCCATATGAGCTTTGTTAATCTCAAGCTCCCCTTTTTTATTGAGAAGTGATTTCATATCTAAAGCTTCAGATGGACATACAGGTACACAAGGAATGTCATCACACATATAACAAGGAACCTCTGTAGGTATAAAGTATGGAGTACCAATAAGTTTATGATCCCCTCCTTTTGCCATTTTTAGAGTTCCCTCTCTTTGTGTTCCATCTCTATTTTTGTTACTTTCACGATTGGCACAAGCTTCAGAACAGAGTCCACACTTAATGCAAGTATCTAAAAACTGCTCTTCAGGTAATGCACCAGGTGGTCTAAGTACCAATGGTGAAGATTTTGCTTCATCACAATAGCCACTCCACAACAATCCACCAATAGTTGTAAGACCTACGCTTTGAAGAGTCGTTACCATAAACTTTCGTCTGTTGTTGTCAGAGTTTGCCATCTACTTACGCCTTTGTGATCTTAACTGCACATTTTTTGTAGTCTGTCTGTTTAGACATAGGACAAGTTGCATCAAGACATACTTTGTTGATAAATACTTTCTCATCAAACCAAGGTACAAATACCAATCCTTGAGGTGGTCTGTTACGTCCACGTGTCTCAACTCTTGCTTTTACCTTACCACGACGTGACTCAACCCATACAAGCTCACCACGTTTAACACTTTTATTTTTAGCATCTTGTGGGTGCATATAACATAACGCTTCTGGAACAGCACGGAATAGTTCAGGAACTCTCATAGTCATTGTTCCTGAGTGCCAATGCTCTAGTACTCTACCTGTACATAACCAAGTATCGTAAGTTTCATCTGGCATTTCTGGTGGATCCATATATGGTCTTGCAAAGATTTTAGCCTTATTTGGTAGAGCAAATTTTCCAAGCTTTTTATCTGGACCCATTAATGTTCCTTGAAGAATATTTTTAGCTAATGGACCATAGAATGCGTGAGTAGATTTACTACCACTCTTCTTAACAGCTTTTGCTGCATATGGATCATACTTAACATTAAATCTCCACTGTGTCTCTTTACCATCAACAACAGGCCATTTAAGTCCTCTTACTTTATGGTAAACTTCAAATGGAGCTAAATCGTGTCCATGTCCTCTACCAAATGAAGCATACTCTTCAAATAGGTATTGATGAACCATAAATCCATAACCCTTAAATACTTTTCCATCTCCACCTTTAACATTTCTGCTATCACCATTAGATTCAGAGTTGTCATAGCCTTTTTGAGGAAATTTATTCATATCAATTTTATACTCTTTACCTTTGTTAGCATAGAGGATCTCATACATGGTAGTCTCATCGTTGTAGCCCATTTTTTTAGCATCGGCTCTTACATCTGCCATTTTTTTACCATTTCTAAGTGTAGATGGTCCCCAAAGGTCTTTAACTGTAAATCTTTTAGAAAACTCCATCCACTGCCAAGTATCACTCATTGCATGACCTACAGGTAGAACTTGTTGTCTCCAGTGTTGTGTACGTCTCTCTGCATTTCCATAAGCACCCCATTTTTCATAAATCATAGCACTTGGAAGTACAAGGTCAGAAACCATTGCTGAAATCCCTGGGTAACCATCTGAAGTAACGATGAAGTTATCCATCTCACGTGCTGCTTTAATCCAGTGAGAAGCAGATGCACTATCTTGATAAGCATTACATACATTTACCCATGCAAATTTAACCACACCATCTTCGATGTCTCTGTGGATTTTCATAATGTGTTGGTTACCTACAGGGTTAAGTGTACCTGCTGGAAGACTCCATATTTTTTCTACTTTTGCTCTATGTTTAGGATTTTTAACCATTAAATCTGCTGGATATCTGTGACAGAATGTACCAACTTCTCTAGCTGTACCACAAGCTGAAGGTTGACCAGTAAGTGAGAATGCTCCATTTCCAGGAAGAGCTTGTTTGTTAAGTAAAAAGTGAACATTGTAAGAGAGTGTATTAACCCAAGTACCTCTTGTATGTTGGTTCATACCCATTGTCCAGAAACTTACAACTTTTCTGCCCTTTTCAACATATAGAACTACTAAATCTTGAAGTTTTTTCTTAAAGCTTTCAAGAGACTCATTTGGGTCACCTTTTGCAATCTTAGCAACATAGTCAAGTGTAAATGGTTCTAAAGATTTTTTATACTCTTCAAAAGATATTTTCCAGTGTTTAAGAGTACCTGCTGTGTTTTTCATGGTATCACCCTCTTTATAACCGTAAGGTTCAAGTGCAGGTGCCTCTTTAGCAGAGATTTTTTTCTCCATCTCTTTAGAGATTGTCTCCATCTCTTTTGCTGTATATTTACCATCTTTAAGTGATTTCTCTCCAGCTCTTCTCATACCATAACCAATGTTTGTAGGACCTGCTGCAAATATAATATTCTGCTTTACAAAATCCCAATCAATAGCTTCTGGGTGGTTAAATACAATCTCATGAGCAATGTAGTTCCAAAGTGCAAGGTCAGTATTTGGTGAGAAGATAATGTTAAAGTCACCAAGGTCACATGTTCTATGTGTATAGGTCTGAATATTTACAACTTTTACCTTGTCAGGATTAGAGAGTTTTCTATCGGTTACACGAGACCACAGAATCGGGTGCATCTCTGCCATATTTGAACCCCAAGTTACAATAGTATCTGTAATCTCAATATCATCATAACATCCACTTGGTTCATCAATACCAAATGTTTGGTAGAAACCAACAACAGCAGATGCCATACAGTGACGAGCATTAGGGTCAATAGCGTTTGAACGGAATCCACCCTTCATCATTTTAAGTGCAGCATACCCTTCCATAACAGTATATTGACCAGAAGCAAATACAGCTACACCTTCAGGGCCACTCTCTTTAAGTGCTTTTTTAGCATATTTTTCCATCTCATCAAATGCTCTTTGCCATGAAACTGGTCTAAACTTACCATGCTTGTCAAATTCACCTTTGTCATTCATACGAAGAAGAGGAGTTTTCAGACGGTCTGCCCCATACATAATTTTTGCATTAAAGTAACCCTTAATACAGTTAAGTCCACGGTTAACTGGAGCTGCTGGGTCACCTTTTACAGCAACAATACGCCCCTCTTTTGTTGCAAGCATAATCCCACAACCAGTACCACAAAATCGACAAGCAGCCTTGTCCCATCTCCAATCTTTTTGAGCATCATTTGATGCTGCATTTAGATTGGAAGGAACAGATATTCCTACTGCACTAGCTGCTGACGCTGCTGCTGCACTTTTTAGAAATTCTCTTCTATTTAAAGCCATATTTACTCTCCCTTAAATTAATTGTTAATTATACAATAAAGCTTTCTTTAAAAACTATATATAACTATGCATTAATTTTATCATAATCTAAATCCAGTAAAAGATGATTTATATCAAGAAAGTTAAAATATATTATAAAAGCATAAATATGTTACATTTAATTTCAAAGAGTAGTAAGAATTTAATAGTTTAAAACTATTAGGAGTGGTAGCCTCCTAATAAATAGATATTACATAGCACCTAATGTTTGCTTGACATTATCGTCTGCCATGCTTATGTTCCATGCAGGTTCCCAAACAACTTCAACCTCAATCTCACCAATATCTTCTATGCGTTCTACTGCCTCTTTTACCCAAGTAGTAATCATTTGATGTAAAGGACACCCTTGTGTAGATAGTGTCATAATAACATGCACATTACACTTTTCATCTACTATCGCATCATAGATAAGTCCCATTTCTACTAAGTTAAAACCAACCTCTGGGTCAATAACAGTACTTATCGCATCAAATACATTCTCTTTTGTAATACTACACATTTTATTTTCCTTTGTTTATTGACTATAAAACTCTATATTCTACTTTCCATATGCTAACATTTTTCTCATACCAATAAATAGAAAAATAGCACCTGTCAATAGAAAACTAGCACCTGCTTTAAATAGTATATCACTCTCAAAAAGCAGACCAAAACCACCTAGAACAACACCTGCTACTGTAAAGTTAAACATCATAGATGCACCCTCTTTTGAGTACATTTCATGAAGCATTGGTACTTTCTCTTTACCAACAAGTGGTGCAAAACGTTCAAACCATACTAGAAATGGAACTATCTTATATAGATGCCCTGTAATCATAGATGATATAAAACCTAAAAGTAAAAACCATACAGAGGCATGTAAGATGCTCTCTTTTGCACTCAAAAGATATATAATTCCTAAAATAATAGCAAATATAAATGTACCAAATGCAAATATCATGGATTTTGCCCAAACATCTAACTCTTTACGGACAGTAAGCTTTGCGATGATATATATCTGCCAGATATAAAATAGTACACCTATAGTATTGATAGCATAACCTACATACATAAGCCACTCTTGAGAAAAAATAGCCCCGATAAAGACTATGGCAACACCTGTAACTACCAATTTGAAAGCTTTTTGTATGGCATCTTCTTTAAATCCATGAGCTAACGAGAACATAGGGATAAGTATAAGAGACAAACCTATAATAGTAAGTACAACATATCCACCTATAACTGCATATACGTGAGCTTTAAGCATTAGAGATATATTGATATTTAGTTGACCACTAAAACCTAAAGCTATAGCAAATCCAGTCAATATACCTAAAAGTAAGTATCCATTACTCCAAGCAACTGTTTTAATAGTAAGTGTACTTATGGTTGTCTTTTTAAGTGTTGCTATGTTTTCTGTAGCAAAAATTATCATAGCTACAAGCACCAACAATCCTCCATATGGAAGTATCTGAGGCACTACCCAAAAGCCAATAACCATTAAAGAGGCTCCCGTAAGCAAAAGTGGAAATATCACATAATATACATCAACTACGGCATGTCCTGCTTCAAGAACTACAGGCACTAACTGTGCCATAGCTCCAAATATAATCATCATAACAAAACCGAGCATAAAAAGATGTATCCACCCTGCTACATCCATCTGTTGATAGATAAATGTTGGTTCAAAAAACAAGAGTGCTACCATAGATAAAAGATAAAAAACTACCCCTGCACTGAAAAATGGAGAGATAAGTTTAAGTGGTGGAGCGAAATCACTTGAGATAGCTTTCATTTATCTAGTTATCCCTCACAAGCAGTGTCATTTAAATTTGCTTCTTCACTCTCTTTTCCTTTATATGAGAAAATAAGTTTCACACGTCCATCTTCTAGTTTCTCTTCTACTATATCATAGTTCTCGCCAATTTTTGCTAGTAGTCCACCAGGACTTGTGTGGTTAATCATTACAAGTTTTTTATCTGCTGAGTCTATAAGCTTCAATCCTGCCATTGCATTTACCATTGGATCTGGAGGACCACATTTAGATGTATCAAACTCAATATACTGAGTATCTTCTAGTTTATATGTAAAAAATGGAACTGTTGCTCCATTTACCTCTAACGCTTCTTTTGTTAATTCAGACATAATATCTCCTATTTAATTTTTTTTATTGTAATGACTTATCTTTAAAATAATCTTGATTTATATCAATATTTTATAAAATTACTTGAAACATTTGCTAAAATACTCAGATACTAGAGTATCAAAATATCTCATTCTATCTTTACCCTTTGGTATAGTTGCACGTAAGCTCTTCATCTTTTTAAGAAACTCACCTACACTTTTAGGGATACTATTTTCAAAATGGCTTCTTATCTGTTTTGTAAATGCTGGTGAAGCCCCTCCTGTAGAGAATGCAATAGTCAAATCATCTCTTTTTATATATGCTGGAAATATAAAATCACAATACTCAATACTATCTACTGAATTAACCAAAATCCTACTTCCTCGTGACTCTTGATAAATCTCTCTATGAAGATTTGGAGTATCTGTTGCTACGATAACCATATCAAAACCTTTAATATCTCCTCTTTTATATGCTCTTTTATATACGGTTAATCTATACTCCTCTATAAGTATCTTGGCTCTCTCTTCTATATCTACTGCTATAACTGTAATATCTTGAGTAAAATCAACCAATTTCTCAAGCTTCTGAGTAGCAATAGCCCCACCACCTACAACGAGTACTTTTGAACTATGTATATTTATAAATATTGGAAAATAAGACATATTGTTGTTCCTTTATATGTCAATTTATATAGCAAAAAATATATAATATATTTAAACTATTTTTCAAACCAACTTAACTCATCTCTAAGTTTTACTACCTCTCCGACAACTATAAGTGCTGGAGTAGGAAGCTCTTTTGCTTTTTCATATATATCTTCAAGTGTACCTACAATTGTCTTCTCATCATGTCTAGTTCCTCTGCTTATTACTGCTATAGGGTAATCTTTTGGTTTTCCTATCTCCATAAGTTTTTGAGTAATATGTTTAAGTCTATGTAGCCCCATCAAAAATACAATAGTATCATCAGTTTTATAGTTATCCCAAGGTATTTGAGATTGTTCTTTAGAACTTTCATGACCTGTCACTACTCTAAAAGAGACTGTTACTCCACGATGTGTAACAGGAATACCTGCATACTCAGGTACAGCGATAGCAGAAGTAATACCTGGAATAAACTCAAACTTAATATTGCGTTTACGTAGATAGATACCCTCTTCTCCTCCTCGTCCAAAAACAAAAGGATCACCACCCTTAAGCCTTACTACAACTTTATGTTTTAATGCAGTTTTATATATAACTTCATTGATCTCATCTTGAGGGATCGTATGATTTGAATCCTCTTTACCAACATAGATAAACTCACAACCATCTTTTGATTCTTTTAAAATATCAAGATTTACTAATCTATCATATATTATAACATCTGCTTCTCTTATTAGACGTAAGGCTTTTACTGTTAGAAGTTCAAGATCTCCTGGACCTGCTCCTGTTAAATATACTTTACCCATATAATTTTTCCTTTTATATTATCTTAAACCAAATAAATAAAGAACTATTTAGGCATCAAAATCAACATTAATTTTATGATGAAACTTTAAAGATTTTAATTTAGATTGAGTTTTACGATTGTTTTTATCTTTCTATACACACCTATTAGAAGTTTGACTTCTATTTTGTGGATTAAATTTTATAAATAGTTTTCATATAAGCATTTTAGCTTAAAATTAATGAATTATCTCTTTAGATATTCTCTTTAATTCATCTCTATATTATAGCATGAGGTTTTCCTGAAGATGTTTTGCTAAAAAGTTAATAGTCTAGAATTTTTTCCAAAAACTATGACTAAAAAGTAAAAATACTGTATAAAACTCTAATCTTCCTATAATCATAGCGATAGAGAGTAATATTTTATCTGCACTACTAAAAAAAGCATAATTTTCAGAAGGTCCAGTTAATGCAAATCCTGGACCAATATTACCAACTGTTGCCAAAGCAGTAGAAACTGCTGTCATAGCATCAAACCCCCTAGCAAAAAGGTATAGTGTTACAAACATATTAGTGATAATAAAAAGAAAAAGAAATCCTGTTGTTGAAGAGATAATCCAAGAAGAAATTTTTTCTCTATCTATAAAAACATTCAATATAGCATTTGGATGTAATGTTTTTTTAAACTGCATAGATATATTTTTAAACAATACAATATAACGAATTACTTTTACTCCACCAGCTGTAGAACCAGCATTTCCTCCAATAAGCATAGCTACAAAAATAATACTAATGGCAATATGTCCCCATTTAGAGTAATCCAAAGTAGCAAAACCTGTAGTTGTTAATACTGAAGCTATTGTAAAAAATGAGTGTGTTAAAGCATGGAAATAACTATCATAATCTACAAAAATATCAATACTTCCCAATATCAAAGAGAGCATAATAAAAATTACAAGATACCATAATACCTCTTCTTGTTTATAACCATCAAACTTTCCTGTAGAGAGTAATTTTAAATGTGCTAAAAAATTGATTCCTGAGATGATCATAAAAAATGTAGTAATCCAAATAATCCAAGGAGATTGATAATAACCAAGTGAATTATTTTTCGTAGAGAACCCTCCAGTTGAAATAGTTGAAAATGCATGATTAATTGCATCAAATAGTGTCATACCTGCCAACTTCAAAGCAACTGCATCAATAACCGTAAAAAGAAGATATATCCCCCAAAGCCTTATAGCTGTATCTTTAACTTTTGGTGTAATCTTCTCCATTTTTATACCTGTTGATTCTGCTTTAAAAAGTGCCATAGAACCACTTGGATTGATAAGTGAAAATAACCCTACCCCTAAAACAATTATCCCCATACCTCCAAGCCAATGAGTTAGACTTCTAAGATAAAGTATAGATTTTGGAAGAGACTCAATATCTGAGAAGATTGTAGCCCCAGTGGTTGTAAAGCCACTAACAGATTCAAAAAAAGCATCTGAAAAAGAGATATTTGTATAAAGTATAAAAGGAATAGCTCCTGCTATACCTATAAGTATCCAAATCAAATTGACAGAGAGTATACCACCTTTAATACTTAATTTTACTTTATGGTATCTCAATAAAAAAAATATAATTGCATTAAATCCAAATAAACTAAAATCAAAATATATAAAAGAAGTCATATCCTCATGATAAATAAATCCTACAATAATAGCTGTAAAGAAAAATAGTGATAAAGCCACCCCTATAATTGAAACAAATTTTCCAATATTTTTTAAAGCGTATATATCCACTGCTCTATCTCTTCTTTTTGTTCAAAAGTACCAAAAGTAACTAAAATATCCCCTTGTTTTAAATCTCCTACATATGAAACATTATAAACTTTATCTTCCCTTATGAGTAATACAATAATATTTTCTATTTTTATATTTTTAATTGATTTATCTATAAGTTCTGAATTTGGATAAACTTTTCGCATAAAAAGTACTCCTCTACCTCCACAAAAATGACGTTGTGTCACTATGGAGCTTGAAGATATCTTTTCTAAAATAGCATAATGAGCTCCTGCTTTACTACCTCTAACAACTATAACACCCATCTTATGCATTAAATCATAATAAGCTTTATCATTATTAACTGCTACAACTTTCTGCACACCATACTCTTTAGCCTCAATACACTTTACTATATTTTTTTCATCATTATTCCCTGCTGCAATAATCATATCAGCATTCTTTAATCCCTCTTCTTCAAAGAGACGATGATCTTCATAAGATGAATTTATAATGGTTACTTTTCCCTCTAGCACCTCTGAAGCTTTTTTACAATACTCTATATCTTTTTCTACCATTTTAATATCTAATTTTTTATCTAAAAGTACTTTAGCTATCTTCTGAGCTAAAGTATTGGCACCAAATATCACAATCTTTTTAATAGATATGGGCATCTTTTCATCTAATTTATTTGATATTTGTTCAATACTTTCAATAGAACCAAAAAAATATACAAGATCACCTTTTTGTATATTGGTATCACTACTAGGAATAAAAAACTTTTTATCTCGTTCTATCCCTACAATAGATATATTTTCATTAACTAACTCTTTTACTTTATAGAGCATATCTGCATCATACTGAACCCTAATTGAGATTAATTTTTGTTTACTTTGATGAAATATTTTAACATTATTGGCTTTTGGAAAAGTAAAAAGTGCTTTAACCTTATTGGCTGTAGTTATATCTGGAAAAACTGCATAATTAATAGAGAGTTTTTCAAGAATATGACTCTTTAAAAAACCATCATTTTTTAACCTTATAATCTTTCTTTTTACTTCTACTACATCTTCTACAATGAGTGTAGAGAGCAAATTAGCTTCATCTGAATCCGTAACGGCAATAAAAAGATCAATATTATCAAGATTTAGTGTCTGATATGTTTTTGGATTTTCAATATCTCCATAAATTACTAAAATATCAATATCTTCATCAAGCTTATTAAGCTTATTGATATCCTTATCTATCACTATTACATTATGTTTAAATGAGAGTGTTTGTGCTAATGAATATCCAACTGTCCCTGCACCTGCTATAATTATATCCATACTTATTTATCCTTTAGATATAAAAATGGTACTCTTTTACAACTTTAGGATTACTTTTTTATAAAAAAATTAATATACAAATATAGTAAATATTATTATTTTAGAATAGCATAAATAAAAAATAAAAGGAAAATAGGATAAAGAAGTAGTTAAAAACTCAAAGTGGCAGCGACCTACATTCCCACAGACGTAACCTGCAGTATTATCGGCGATGGGAGGCTTGACTTCCAGGTTCGGAATGGAGCTGGGTATGACCCTCCCTCTAGCCCCACCACTAAGAGAAAGATAAACACCAATGTGTTCATTTTTCTCTCAGCTA
>JALUBF010000051.1 GCA_027045015.1 Sulfurovum sp. | reverse complement strand
GTTTCACTTATAACATCATCAACATTTTTAGTCTGCTCTGGAGCTAATTCATTCAAATGTTCTCTATATGCACTTAAACCTTTTAAGCCATAAATCATAGTATCTTGAAGGTCTGCAAGAGTCTCATTTTTCCCACAAGTTCCTGCAGTTTGTCCATTACTTCCACAGCCATTAGCCATACTCATTTCACATTGGTTACAAAACATATTGTTTCTCCTGATTTTATTATGAGAGTATTATAATAGAATTAAGAGTTATTATCATTAACATATGTTAAGAGAACTGTTTTTTTAGTAAATCTTTTTTTATTACAAGCATATTCTCTTCTTCATAAATAATATTTTCATCTTTAAATGTTTTTAAAATTCTTGAAAAAGTTACTGGTGTAATATTTAAGTTTTCTGCTATTTTATGGTGCTTGATACAACTTAAACACTTTTCATTATTGTAGATAAATTTCGCGACTCTTTGTGTTGCATCCATTGTAAGTTGAGAGGATATGATATTGTTTAAAGTCAATATTTTACTTGCTAATGATTTTACAACATAAGGAACAATTTCTTTATGGTATAAAAACTCTTTCTCAAATTTTCTATAATCTATAATCAGCACTTTAGAATTTCCAATAGATTTACCAGTAGCAGGGAATTTCATATTGTTATAATTTGAAACTTCAGCTATAAATTCAAAAGAAAAAAACTGATTTAATACAATAATTTTACCTTTTACATTTACTTTATATATCTCAACTTGTCCATCAAGTAAAAAGTAAAAATTGTTACTCATCTCATCTTCATAAAAGAGAATATCACCATCACTAAAATCTTTAATAGTAGATATCTTTTCTAAGGATTTTAGTTCAAGTTCATTTAATTTACTGAACATAGGTATTTTTTTTATTTTACACAATAAGTTCAAATTTTACCACTTTTTAATAACTCTTTGAGTTGTTTTATCTTTTAAAATATTCAAGGTTTAACTAGATAAATTTTAAGCTAACATAGCAAATTATTTCAGATTAAATATAATTTTATGAATATATGTTGAAAAAATTATAACATAATAATGTTGGATATATTTAATATAAAATAATTTTTATATTAAATATCTGTTTCACCAAATCATAACTTAAATTTAGATATAATTTTGTTAATTACGCCGTCGTCACGATGGCGATTGCGAGGATTTTTTATGTTATTATTTACACCAGGACCTACTCCAGTACCAGAGTCAGTACGTTTGGCTATGGCTACACCAACACTTCACCACAGAACACCAGAATTTGAAGAGATTTTTAAAGAGACAAGAGAACAGCTTTTTAAGCTTTTTACTACAGATGAAATCATTATGCTTGCAAGTACAGGAACAGGGGCTATGGAATCTGCTGTTACGAACCTTTGCCACGATACACTACTTTCTATAAACTCTGGAAAGTTTGGTGAGCGTTTTGGTAAGATTGCTTTAGCTCATGGACTTAAAAATGTTGAGATAAAACATGAATGGGATACTCCTGCTACTGTAGAAGAGGTAGTAGATGCTGTTAAAGCTAACCCTTCAGTAGATGCTCTAGCTATTCAGATCTCTGAATCTGCTGGTGGACTTCGTCACCCAGTTGAAGAGATAGCTAAGGCTGTAAAAGAGATAAATTCAGATATTATGATTATTGCTGATGGTATTACTGCTGTTGGTGTAGAGCGTATAGATGTTACTCATATCGATTGTCTTATTGCAGGGAGTCAAAAAGCATTGATGCTACCACCAGGGTTGGCTATACTTGGACTTAGCAATAAAGCAGTAGAGAGAGTAGGTGCAGGAGAAGGTTACTATTTTAATCTTGCATCTGAGATAAAAAAACAGAGACAAAATACTACAGCATATACAGCTGCTACTACACTCATCATAGGACTTCGTGCAGTACTTCAAGAGATAGAAGTAAACGGTGGTATAGAAAAACTATTTTCTGATACATCAAGCCGTGCCAAAGCTACACGTTTTGCATTGGAGGCACTTGGATTGCATAGTTATCCTCAAACTCCTGCACGTTCTATGACTACTATTGATGATGAAAATGCAAAAGAGATACGTGATCTATTGAAAACAGATTTTGGTGTGAACATAGCAGGTGGACAAGACCATTTAAAGGGTAAAATATTCCGTATCAATCAGATGGGACTTATTGAGCCGTATGAGATGGTAGCAGTTGTAACAGCAGTAGAGTTGGCACTTGCTAAACTTGGACGTAGAGATTTTGATGGTACAGCATCACGTGTATTCCATGAAGAGTACTTTAAATTAGTTTTAAATAAAGAAGATAAATAATGGTCTATGAACACGAAATCCCTTCAGGGTCTAAACTTTACTTTGGTGAATCGGCTAAGATAAAAAGAGAGATTGAGTTTGTATCTGCCGAACTTTTGGAAAATATTGGTTTTGAAGAGATAGTTACACCACTATTTTCATATCATCAACAGGCTAGTTTTAATGACAAAAAACCACTACTTAAACTTAATGATGAAGAGAATCACGAAGTAACACTTCGTGCAGATTCCACAGCAGATGTAGTGCGTATCGTTACAAAAAGACTTGGAAGAACATCAGAGTCTAAGAAGTGGTTTTATATACAGCCAACAGTAACATTTCCAACTAAAGAGCAGTATCAAGTAGGTGCTGAGATGATAGATGGTAGCTTTGAAGAGGTAGCTAGAACAGCAGTTATGCTTTTATCTGAAATGGATGCAAAACCAATAATGCAAATAGCCAATATTCGCATACCACACCTACTAAATGAGAAGTATGGCATATCATTGGATATCTTGAAGTCTATGCATATAGAGAAGATAATGAGTGTAGATTTACCTTGGATTGAGAAACTTGTACGTATGAATAGTGTTAGTGATTTAGATGATTTATCATCATTTCCAGATGATATAAAAGTAGAACTAGAGAAGATAAAAGAGGCTATAGAACAAGTGAAATATGATAATATAGTTATATCTCCACTATTTTATGCAAAGATGCGTTATTATGACTCTTTAACATTTAGAATGTTTGAAGAGAATAGTCTCTTGGCTATGGGAGGGATTTACACTATAGATGGTGTATCAGCAGCAGGATTTGCACTCTATACAGATGAGTGTGTAGCATATAAAATGGATAAGGGTAACTAATGAGTAGTAAAGCAGATTTAATTGTAGGTCTCCAGTGGGGAGATGAAGGTAAAGGTAAGATAGTTGACCATATGGCTCAAACTCATGACTATGTATGTCGTTTTGCAGGTGGACACAACGCAGGACATACCATCGTTATAGGCGATAAAAAGTATGCACTTCATCTCATACCTTCTGGTGTACTCAATCCAAGTGCTAAGAATATTGTAGGAAATGGTGTTGTTATCTCTCCAGTTGATTTCATAAAAGAGATGGAACAGTTTGATAATCTTGACGGAAGACTATTTCTTTCAGATAAAGCACATGTTTTACTCCCTTATCATGCTCAGATTGATCAAGCTAGAGAGCGTATGAAAGGTGATAAAGCCATCGGTACTACAGGTAAAGGGATTGGACCTGCTTATGGCGATAAGGTAGCTCGTATAGGTCATAGACTTGGTGAACTTCTCAATCCAGAGAAATTAACAAAAAAGATTGTGGATCATTTCACTATAAATAGAAAGATATTTGATACTATGGGTGTTGATGCACCAGTTGAAGCAGAGCTTTTAGCAGAACTTCAAGGTTATAAAGATGCACTTGGTGCTTTTATAACAGATACTACACAGATGATGTGGAAGATTATAGATGAAGATAAGAAGATACTCCTAGAGGGGGCTCAAGGGACTATGTTGGATATAGACCATGGTACTTACCCTTATGTTACATCTTCTACTACAGTTAGTGCAGGAGCTTGTTCAGGACTTGGCATAAACCCTAAAGATTTAGGAAAAGTAACAGGTATTGCAAAGGCATACTGTACAAGAGTAGGAAATGGACCTTTTCCTAGTGAAGATTTTGGAGAAGATGGTGAGAGACTTCGTAAAAATGGACACGAATTTGGAACAACTACTGGTCGTCCAAGAAGATGTGGTTGGTTTGATGCAGTTGCTATGCGTCACGCAGTACGTGTAAATGGTGTTGATCAAGTAGCACTTATGAAGCTAGATGTTCTTGATGGTTTTGATGAAGTTAAAGTTTGTGTAGCATATGAAGTAGATGGGGAAGAGGTAGATTATGTACCTTATGACTTGGAAGATGCAAAACCTATATACAAATCATTTGCAGGTTGGGATAAAACAGAAGGTGTAAGAGTATTTGATGAGTTACCAGCTACAGCAAAGTCATATATAGAAGCACTTGAAGAGATGATAGGGACTAAAATGGGGATAATCTCAACTAGTCCAGATAGAGAAGATACCATCATAAGATAATAAAGGGTAGCCAATGAGATTAAAACCACAACAGACAGGATATGTAGCAACCAAAATAGGGATTGACTTAGCCAATGCACCTTTTATCACACTACCAAAAGGTAAAGAGGCAGTTGTTGAAGCTACTAAAAAAATCATAGATGAAAATCTTGCTAAAGAGCGTACTCTTGATGAGAAAGTGAAGAAGATTTTAGATGAAAACTATGATGAGATAGAGTTTCAACATGCAGATGAGAGACAGCTATTTTTTATGATTAAAAAGAAGATGGCACCAGAATATGGAGTCATTATGAACTACGATGACCGTTATAATGATTTGGCACACCTTATCTTAGATGAACTATATGAAAACTATTTGGCTGAATATGATGTCAATGAAAATCAAGTAAAAAATGTGATTTTTAAATCTTTTAAAGCATTTGCTGATGCTTATGAAGAGATAGATGATATTGTCTATGATAAAATCAGAGGTATGGAAAAAGAGGTTGTTCCTGGAAGTCAAGACTATGAACTTCTTTATGAGAGATTTTATCAGGAAGAGTTGGCAAAAAGAGGAATGCTTTAATGAATGAGCAAGTAGCAGTAAGCAGTTATAATGGAGTGTAATATGAAAAAAGTAAGTTTATATTTTGAAAATGGATTGATGCTTGAAGCTAAAAGTTTTGGTGCTGTTGGAACTTCTGTTGGAGAGGT
>JALUBF010000050.1 GCA_027045015.1 Sulfurovum sp. | reverse complement strand
TTTATCATTTTAATAGTCTCATTTAAATGAGTATTTGAATGCAGTGCATAGTATATATCTTCCATCAAATAAATTTTTAAATGCTCTTCTTTAAAAAGTTTTTTATATGTAAGATAACTATTTTCATAATCTTTATTCTCTTCATAAAATATTCCTGTTATAATTAGCTTATCTTCATTAAATGATAAATTATTTTTAGCATTTAAAAAAGATGCAAATAGTACAAAACTTAATATAATTATATGATTCCAATACACTCTTTTCTTACCTCTTCTTCATTATTTTTAAACTGTTCCCAAAAAGGAAATGTACGACATTGAGATGGTCTTACTGGATATATAGAACAACGCTTCTTACTCTCATCAAAAAATATACAAGCAAAGTTATCCTCTTCTAATTGCTTCTCAATAAGAGAATAACGATGTTTTACCTTACGTAAATAGGTAGTTGCAAACTCCTCTATGGTTAGATTTAGAAACTTAGATATACTCTCTATCTCTTCATACTTTGTCCATATATATCCACTCTCACCAGTACAACACTTTCCTCCACACTCTTCACAAGCTGATGGGTTGAACTTAAAATTATACTGTTCATTGGTCATTAACTCCATATTAAAAATCTCCTTTTATACTATGGGTATTGGCTCTATTAAATATATCTTGCGCCTTTGGCATATATACACTTTTTTCATCAAATACAATAAATGGTGGCAATATCTGTGTCATAGACTTTGAGTTGTTGCGTGAGGCTATCATAACAAGTTTTGATTCTCTATCTATCTTTGAATGTACAAATTGTATCTTCTCTGGATTTATACCATTTAACTTTAGATAATATAAAAGTAGATCAATCTGTTTAGCATCATAACAAAAGATAAACCACCCCTTAGGCTTTAAAAATCTTTTAACACGTTTTACAAACTGTTCTATGGGAAGATGATGGGCATAACGAGCTATATTTAGATGAGTATCTTTACTCTGCTGTACATTTGTATCATAAAATGGTGGATTTGAGACTATATAGTCAAAACGCTCATCACTTTCTAACTCAGTAAAATCACCCAAATAACTCTCTACATCTATAGAATTAATAGCATAATTATGTAGAGCATAATCCAACATCTTTTTTTGCTTATCTATAATATAACTCTCTATAGCAAAATCTCTACTAAGTAATAAAGAGATAATACCAACTCCACAACCTACATCTAGTAGTTTACCTTTAGGTTTAAATCTCGATATAAAATCATATAGAAAAATAGAGTCACTGTTATAACAATACCCAGAAGTTGGCTGATATAGAAACAAATAAAATCCTTAAAGCCTTTGAGGCATCTCATCTTTAAATGCTATACTCTCTGCTTTTTCTAAAATATCTAATGCACCCTCTTCTATCATCTCTTTAGCTAGTTTCGTACCTAAAGTATCTGATTGGCTTAGTTTATCGGTAAACTCTTTATGCATAATATTTCTACCATCAGGGTAACCAAGCATAGCTTTTATAGTAATATTATCGCCCGATATAATAGCATTAACTGCTACAGGTGCTGAACACCCTGCACCTATGGCAGATACAAAATCACGCTCTAATTTGGTACACATAAAAGTATCTTCATCATTTAGACTCATAGCTATTTGACGTATTCTATCATTGTTACTTACTATCTCAATACCTAGTGAAGCTTGTCCCATAGGTGGGATAAAGAAATCAAGCTTCTCTACATAAGGTATATCTTTAAGTAAATCAAGTCGATGAAGTCCTATGTAAGCTAAGATAATAGCATCATATTCTCCATCTTTAAGCTTACGTAGACGTGTATTTACATTTCCTCTAAGCTCTTTTACTTTAATATCTGGACGACGCTCTAAAAGTTGCATACGACGACGTAAACTTGTAGTACCTACCGTAGCACCTTTAGGAAGTTCATCTAAACTTTTATAGCGATGAGACAACAGTACATCACTTTGATCTTGACGCTTTGTGATAGCACAAAGCTCCAAACCATCAGGAATATATGTAGGGACATCTTTAAGTGAGTGTACTGCCAAGTGAGCATTACCATCTAACATCTCATCTTCTAACTCTTTTGTGAAATGCCCTTTACCACCAATAAGAGCTAAAGGTTTATCCAATATTTTATCACCTTTAGATGTAATTTCATTCAGTTCTACGCTAACCTCAGGAAAAGAGTTTTCTATACGCTCTTTTATATGATATGCCTGCCAAAGTGCCAAGTTACTAGCACGTGTTGCTATAATAATTTTTTCCACATCTACTACTTTATATTAAATTATTTGATTAAAGCTTTATATCCATCACGATTTTTATCCCATTTACCATCTACATATACTGTAGGAGTACCAGATACCATCATTCTACTTGCTTTATTCATATCTGCTTTGATAGCATCTTTTACCTCTTTTTTTTCTATATCTTTTTTAGTAACACTAAAACCAGTATAGGATTTAACCTTAGCCAATACTCTTGTTACATTTGTATCTCTTGGAGATATTCTTATAGAGTACATCTTCTTAACTACATCTTTTTTACCAGCCTCTTGAGCTAAATACATTACGCGAGTCAATATACCTGATGCAGGGTGAATACGCACTAATGGCATATGGTAGTAATATAGTGCTAATTTAGATGGGTTCTCTTTAACAGCTCTCATAAGAGATGGCATAATATCTCTACAAAATGGACATTCAGGATCTGAAAATACCAATATTTTATGTTTAGCATCTTTATTTCCAAATAAAAGGTGTGCATTATTATACATACTATCTGGTACTGATGGTCTTATAGTCTCTCTATAATTTTCACCTGTTTTAAGATTTATAAGATTATTGGTAATAAGACCATCTTTTATAAACATAGTTTCTGGTATATGAAGCTCTTTTTTATGATACATCAAATCCATATTTGTTAGAAGTATATTCCAACCTGGTAAATTTTTATTGGTTTTAGACTCTATAATTTCTATATTTTTTACTTTTACTCGTGGATTTTTGACCACAACTCTTTTTACATAATTTACCAAATCTTTATTATTTGGTTGACTATTTGCACTTAGTGCTACACTTGCTACGACTGTACTAATCAATAATTTCGACATCAATGACATCATCATCTCCTTGTTTTTTAAAATTGTTGTTGGTTGATTCAGGTGTTATTTTAGCTATAAATTGTAAATAGAATGTATAACATAATGCAATAACTCCTAAAAAGTCTGAAAATACTCCTGGAATCATAAGAAGTATAGAGCCAATAAAGTATGCCATTCCTACATTTTGGAACTTACGCATATCTATCTTACCTTTCATCATAGAGTTCATATTTACCATCATAGTCTGTTGAGATTTTTTAAGTAAACTCAACCCAAGCATAAAACTTCCTATTATCCAGATAACAGACCATGTAAATCCTATCATCTCTCCCACTTTTAAAGATAAAAATAACTCTAAAAATAAGAAAGGAACTAATAAAACTGCCATCTAAAATCTACTTTCTAAAAAAGATTCTATCTCTTGAACAGATACTTCCTCTTTAACAAGTCCATCTCTAGTAACAAACTCTACAAGACCATCTTTAAGCTTTTTACCAATGATAACTCCATAAGGTACACCTATTAGCTCAAAATCTTTTATCTTTGAACCAAAACGCTCTTTTCTATCGTCCAATAGGACATCAACACCTCTATCTTGAACTACTTCATATAATTTTTCACCAAGTAGTACCTGCTCTTCATCTTTAATA
The DNA here is from genome assembly GCA_027045015.1 of Sulfurovum sp. Classification (GTDB taxonomy): domain Bacteria; phylum Campylobacterota; class Campylobacteria; order Campylobacterales; family Sulfurovaceae; genus Sulfurovum. The sequence goes on along the minus strand of JALUBF010000050.1, from coordinate 17,989 downwards.
TTTGAGATAATAATATGCAAATCAAATGGTGCTGAAGCCTTTGTCCATATACAGCCTTTATCATCGTGATTTTGCTCTATGATACCAGCAAGAAGACGACTTACACCTATACCATAAGTCCCCATCACCATTGGTACTGACTTACCATTTTCATCTAAGAAGTTACAACCTAATGGTTCAGAGTATTGAGTACCAAGCTGAAAGATATGCCCTGCTTCTATACCTTTTGTATATGTCAATGCACTACCACAGTGAATACAACTATCACCTTCACACACAGATGATATATCTGCATATAATTTATGGTTGGCACTTAAACTATCTATACCTTCTAAAGAGCTATCTACTACCAAAGTATCTATAGTATCAGACTCTTCACACTCTATAAGCTCATTTGCATTAAGTGCATTACAAGCTTTTACATCTTGAAGTTCTATAGACAAAGGAAGTGCAAAGTGGACTATCTTACTCTCGCCATCATCATAGAGTGCATTCATAGTAATGATTTTTATCTCACTATTGGCATCATAAGTTTTAGGTTTAGCTACAGCAGCTTCTATGTTAGCTCCATACTCACACTCAGAACATACAACAATCGTATCTTCTCCACTATCAGCTAGTACCATAAACTCTTTACTACCACTTCCACCAATAGCTCCAGAGTCTGCTTCAACTACTCTAAACTCAAGCCCTAAACGAGTAAATATCTTCTTGTAAGTATCTTCCATAAGAGCAAACTCTCTTTGCATATCTTCAGTAGAAGTATGAAAACTATATGCATCTTTCATCAAAAACTCACGCCCTCTCATAAGACCAAAACGTGGACGTATCTCATCACGGAACTTTAGATTTATCTGATAAAGATTTAGAGGGAGCTGTTTATATGACTTTACACTTTGTCGTACAAGATTTACCATCATCTCTTCATGTGTAGGCCCTAGTACAAACTCATTGTTTTTTCTATCTTTAAAACGTAGAAGTTCTTTACCATATTTCTCATAACGTCCACTCTCTTCCCATAATGAAGATGGAGTAACAAAAGACAAAGCAACCTCTTGACAACCAGCTTTATCTAGTTCATCTTTTACAACTGCTCTAACTTTATCTAATATCTTTTTACCAAGTGGCAAGAAGTTGTAGAGTCCTGAACCTCCAACTGACTGTATAAAACCTCCCCGTATAAGGTAGATATGACTTGCTAATGTTGCATCATTTGGTGTCTCTTTTGTTGTTGGTACAAGTAATCTTGAAAATCTCATATAGTATATCCTTTTGTGTGGTGATCATTTTTATACTGTTTAAAGTCTATATTTTCCGTATCTATATCGAACATACGCTTTATAGAGTCAATAGAGTTTGAATTGGTTACATCAGTAGATGAAGTTCGTAAGTTTTGTGTAGGAGTATGTAAAAAATGCTTAAACATCTGCTCTGCCATTTTACGCATATTGGCTTCATACTCTAAAGGTACAAAACCTTTTTTTATGGCACGTTTCATCTCTTTATCTATAGCATCACTTACATCTTGACGCATCTTTTTTATAACAGGTTCTATGGATAATGCTTTAAGCCAACTGTAAAACTCATCTTTATATCTATAGACTATATCTGATGCACGAAGAGCCTGTTCTTCACGCAAAGCATGATTTGTTTGAGATATAGACTTCAAATCATCTATACGAAAGAGCTGAAGTTTCTCCATATCCATATCTTCTATATCTCTAGGGATAGCCATATCAAACCATAGTCTGCTTATAGATTCATTTTCAATCATACTTCTAGTTACAACAAATTCTTTGGAAGATGTTGCACTAAATAGAAGTCTATAACGGTTAAGATACTTACCAAGTTTCTCAACGCTATCTGCTTTTACATTTTCACCCAATGTTTTAGCAACCGACTCTACCTTTTCAATATCCCGTCCAAGCATAATCACATCACACCCTGCACGTAAGAGATGTTTTGTAGCAAGTACACCCATCTCACCAGCACCAAGAACTATACCAGTCATTCCTGCCATATTATCACCTAGTATATTATGAGCTTGAGCAACAGCAACAGAGGCTATGGAGATAGGATTTTGAGAGATATTGGTAGCATTTCTAACCTCTGCTGCACACTTAACTGCATATGATAAAAGACGATTTAGTTTACGTCCTGATGTACCATTTTTATGTGATAGTGCAAATGCCTCTTTCACTTGACCTGTTATCTGAGACTCTCCTACTACCAAAGAGTCAAGAGAAGATACAACCGAAAAGAGATGATGTACTGCCTCTTCATCATCATAACGCAATGCAAGTTCTTTTAATTCATAGAAGTTTATATCACTCTTTTTAGCCATAAGACCCAATATGGAGTGGTATGAAGAGAAGTTATCGCGAGTTGCTAGTACTATCTCCACACGATTACATGTTGAGACTATAAATGCTTCATGAATAAACTCAAATCCTACCAAGAGATTTAACATCTCTTTTTTCTCTTCTTCACTTGAAAATGCCAATTTTTCTCTTATGGCTTGGTCACAATTTTTATGCGAAAAGCTTACTATTTGATAGTACATTAAAAACTTCTCTCTATCATAGCTTTTGCTATGTCACTCAAAGCACTCTCTCCTTGTGCATTCATAAGTGATATAGCCTCTTCTATAAGCTCTTTTGCTTCATTATAACTTTTATCTATTACGCCTGTTTGATTCATCTTCTCTTTTATCCAATCTTGTTCATCTTTTGAAAGACTCTTCGCATGTAGTGATCTCAATCTACTCTTCTCTTCACTTTCAAGAGCCTCATAGAGATAGATATATGGAAGTGTTGTTTTACCCTCTTCAAAATCATGTAAAGCTGGTTTACCTAAAGTCTCAGAATCCATAGTAATATCAAGTATATCATCTATCATCTGAAAAGCTATACCAAGATTACGACCATATGTCATATAGGCATTTTTATCTTTACCAATAAGTAATGCACCAGCTCCTGCACTAGCCTCCATAAGCGACGCTGTCTTTTGGTAAATCATCTCCATATAGATAGACTTGTCTGTATTAAATCTTTTAGATAAAGATACATCTTTAAGTTCACCAAGACTTAACTGAACAACTGCATTGGAGATAAGTTTAGCTACATCTGCACTGATATTGTTTAACTCAAAAAATCCTTTTGAGTACAAAATATCACCCATCATAATAGCAGTTTTATTGCCATAAAGAGCATTTAAAGATGGTTTTGAACGTCTTGTATATGCATCATCAATTACATCATCATGTAATAAACTAGCACCATGTATCATCTCTACAACAGCAGCTGTTTTCACTACAGATAAACTCGAACCTGCTATCTTCAAGATGAGCTTAGCACGTAATCTTTTTCCTTTTGGAAGCTTTTTATAGAGTTTTTTTACCTCTTTATCGTTCAAATCTTCTATAAATTGTTCTATTTTTCTCTCTACTGCATTTAGCATAATACAATCCCCATATCTTAAATAAAGTCAATTATTATAACCAAATAGATTTAAAATGAAAAAACAAGTAAACAAAATGACTTAAACTACTCTAACATCTTATATCTTTAACTCTATATATAACAGCATAGACTAATGGAACATAATATAGGTTAAGTATGGTAGCCCATGCTACACCAAAACCAAGGCTTATTGCCATAGGTTGCAAAATGAGTGCCTGACCTGAAGCAAAAAACATTAAAGAAGAGAGTCCAAGTACTGTTGTCACTGATGTCAATAGTATAGGACGTAGACGCATTTTAGCTTTTTGAACTACCTCATCAAGATTTTTACTATCTTTAATAAAATCTAACATTATAAGACCATCATTTACTACAACACCTGCAAGTCCAATGACTCCCATCATACCTGGCATAGACATATGTATGCCCATAATATATGTTCCCACCAATGCTCCAAAGAGTGATAGAGGTATAACACTTAGAACAATAAGTGGTAAAACAAGAGAGTTAAACATCCATACAAGCGTAATAAATATGAGGAAAACTGCTATAATCAATGATTGACTCATCTCTTTTTTAAGTTTATTATTCTCCTGTTCTTCACCTCTTATAACTATATGAACACCCTCTTTTTTAAGTGATTTTAAAAGTGGTCTAATCTTTTGCATTACCTCTGTTGGGGTAATAATCTTTTTATCTACAGAAGCAAATACAGAGCGTACCTTCTCTCCATCTTCTTTAAATATCTTAATAAATGATTTTTTATATATAAAATCTGTTACATCTGAAAGTTTGACACGTTTAGTTCCGTCTGGGGTTGATAGCATAAAATCTTTAAGCATAGAGGCATTTTTTTTATAGACATCTTCTATCTTGATACGCATCAATCCTTTAGTATTGAATATCTTTCCATACTCGGCCTTTAAGAATGCCCCACGAAGTATAGAGGTGATGTATCCCTCACTCATTCCTAAAGACTGTCCATACTCATTGACACGCAGTTTAAGTTCAATCTCACCCTCATTTGCATTATCTGAAATATCTTTTACACCTTTTATAGTAGCCAATTTATCTTCTATCTTTTTTATAGATTGTAGTTTTAATGTCATATTATTATCTTCAAAGCCAATCTCTATATCACTTGAGACTATCCCTGCTTGTTGAACATAGACACTAAACTCTTTAAACAACTTTTTACCATTTAATGTCATATCTTTAAATTTAGGTAATATATTTTTCTGTATCTCTTTAGCTATATCTTGAGATAGACGTTCTCTTATCATATCTGTATTATCATACTCTAATGAAAATATAGGATTGATATACTTATCGAAAAAGTTCTCTGGTGCTTTTTCGTGTAGATTTACAAAAATTTGAAATAGATTCTCCCCTACTTCAACACTCTGATCTTTGCTAAATTTAAACCCTACTACAGATGTTACAGAATCCATATCTTTTTTATCTAATAGTTTCAATATAGCCTGTTCTATCTTAGTTACATAAACTTCTGTATCTTCAACTTTATTGTTAATATCTATTTTCCCACTAATATATATTTGTTGAGCATCAAACTCTGGAAATAGTTGAAACTTTGTTAACTTACCTATGCCTATAGTGCCAAATATTATAAATAGTAGCATAACAGTTAAAGAGATTTTTTTATATTTTAGTATTTTTTTTAAAAGATTATAATATTTAGAAGTAAGATATATCCATATAGCACCCTCTTCTTTTTGTTGTTTTAATTTACCTTTAGAGAAAAAATCTTTAGCGTGTAGTGGCAAGAAGTAGAATGCCTCAAACAAAGATGATAGAAGTAAAACAGATATCATAACAGGAAGAACTTTCATAAACATACCCATCTTACCAGACATCATCAAAAGTGGCAAAAAAGCAAAAACAGTTGTAAGTGTAGCAGTCATCACAGCAGGAAACATCTCAACTGCACCATCTATGGCAGCATCTCGTGGGATTTTTCCCATCTCTATATGTCTATATATATTTTCAGCCACAACAATAGCTTCATCAACTAACATACCAAGAGCTATCAAAGCACCTAAAAGTGTTAACATATTGAGACTATAACCTATCATATCTGCAACTATAAGAGTAATCATAAAACTAGCAGGTATCCCAATAGCCACAACCAATGCTATGCGTATATTTACTGATAAAAAGAGTGCAAAAAAGACCATTATCAGCCCAAAAAATATATTGGAAGAGACAAGATTAAGACGATTTTTAATCCATATTGATGTATCTGTATATACTTTAAACTCTATATTTTTATACTTCTTATTAAACTTTGGAAGCATAGCTTTTATCTCTTTACTTAGAGCAATAGCATTCCCATTTTTACTTTTATTTATATTTAAAGATATATTTTTCTTTCCATTATAATGTGATATTTGATCTGATTTTGCTAAACCATATTTTATAGTAGCTATATCATTAAGATGAATATGTTTACCACCTATAGATAAAATTGTATTCCCTAAAGCCTTTGCACTCTTCTCTCCATTTATAGTAGAGAGATATATATGCTCACCTTTTCCATCAAGAGTACCTATGGGAAATATACTAGATAAATTTGAGATAGCTTTATATATTGATATTTTATCTAATCCATAAGCCTCTATCTTATCTTGATTTAGTTTAATCAATACCTCTTCATCTGTATCTCCACGAATATCTATACTACTAAGGTCATGGATAGATGATAATTTTCTTTTAAGGTCTTTGGAGGCATCTAGTAACTCTTTCTTCGGAACATCTCCCGAGATAGCTATCAATAATAGTGGATACTGATGCACAACTACACGAGCTATTGGTTCATCCATATCTGAAGGTAAATCACGTTTTATCTTACTTATAATATCTTTAACATCATTTAAAACTTCTTGAGACTTCTCCCCACTCTTTATATCTGATTTAATAACAAAGAACCCATTTTGTATAACTGTATTTACATTATCTATGCTAGATAGACTTTTGAGTTCATCTTCTATATTATTTACTACCATCTTATCGAGTATATCAGCACTTGCACCAGCATAACTACCTTTTATAGATATCATATCTAATGTTGATGGTGGAAAAATCTCTTTAGCTATATTCTTATAAGCAAATATAGATAGTAAAAACATAAATACCATTAATATATGATTGATAATAGGCTTATCAATAGCAAATCTTATAAAACTACGCATATAAACTCTCTTTAAATATCTTGTATCTCAAAAATAGTATCTGTAACTCTATTTTTAAATTGTATAGCTTCTACTTTCTGTTTAAGTATATTTCTTTCAGCTTTTAATGTATAAATCTCTCTTTGTATTTTATTCACTACTTTTGATTTATAATAAATTTGATTTGCTAAATATATTTTAATACCTGATAAAATCAAAACAATAGTAACAGAGATAAGAATAACTGAAATCATACCAAAAGTTATACCATTTGGATTTTTAACCTTTTTATATTTAGGCATCTTTTTTAAACCTAAATGATCTTAATTTTGCTGAACGACTACGAGGATTTATCTTTAACTCTTCTTTAGTTGCTGTAACAGGTTTAGAAGATAATGCTTTTCCTATAGCATTATCTTTACCACAAGTACAACGCATAGCTTGAGGGTCACATATACATGCTGTTGACCACTTTTTAAAACGATTTTTAACCAATCTATCTTCTAATGAATGAAAAGATATAAGCGAAACAACTTCACCTTTGTTATGACTGTTCTCTAAAGCATCAAGAAGTCCCTCTATCTCTCCTAGTTCATTATTGACCTCTATGCGAATAGCTTGAAAAGGAAGTGTTGCAGGATGAATTTTACCACCTGATGGTATTACTTTTTGTATAATTCCAGCTAACTCTTTAGCACTATTTATGGGACTTTTTGATCTAGCTTCTACTATAGCTGAAGATAATTTTTTATATTGACGTACCTCACCATAAGCGTCAAAGATATACTCTAACTTATCTTTTGGGTAACTATTGACAACATCATAGGCACTTAAAGAAGAGGAACAATCCATACGCATATCAAGTGTTTCAGAGTTAAATGAAAAACCTCTATCCATCTTATCAAGTTGTAAAGATGAGACTCCAAAGTCTGCCAAAACAGCTACTACAGGAGTCTCTTTTAATGTGGGGAAGACCTCTGCAAATGTACCTTTATAAAGAGTACTTCTAGCACTAAATGACTCTAAACAACTTTTAGAAAATGCCAATGCTTCATCATCTCTATCTATACCTATATGTTTAATGTTACTATATTTTGCTAACATTTGGGAACTATGTCCTGCATATCCAAGTGTACAATCAACAAAATAACCATCACCCACATCTTTAAAACTATCTAAAACTTCTTCTAAGAGTACTGGAATATGAGGTGTTTTCAAAAAAAATCCTTCTAAATTTTTAATATAAGCGATATAATAGCGAAAATAGATAAAAGGCATATCTACTATGGATAAACATATTATTGACGATATAAAACATATCTCATTATCATTATTTAACAAGAATTTTTTTGGAGTTTATCATGGCTCCATATCTGCAAGACTATCTAGCAATAGTTTTATTATCAATACAAAAGATACTATATTAAATGAAATATCTGAAAACTCACTTGTAAAACTTGATTGTCAAAAACGTGACTATCGTTGGTCTATGGCAAATAATGATGTACATATACACGAACATATATATGAAACTATACCAAATGCAAAATATATCTCTTATACTATGCCACCTTATGCCACTGCTTATTCACTAAAACATAAAAAGATGATACCTCAAGACTTTTTTGGTATAAAAATTTTAGGTGATATTATCATATATGATCCTAAAAATATAGATGATTGGCTTGAACGTGCTTCTTATGAGATACCTAAATTTTTTCAAGCAAATAATAGTCATATATTACTTATAAAAGGTTTTGGAGTAATATCTTACGATAGAGACATAACAGAAATGGCAAAGAAAATTTCTATTTTAGAAAACTCTTGTAGATTATTGGCTTTATCTGCAAATATTTAAAAAATTTTAGTTATACTTTAAATTAATATAAAATTTGGAAAAGATAAATGAATCAAACAAAAAAAAGATTAACTATTATTAAACTTGCCATCTCTATTAATGATTTAGAGACAATCAAACTACAAACTTTAAAACTTAGATTAATAAAAACAGACACCAAACTACAAGAGATTATAAATATAATTTATGAAGAAAATTATTTTCAAGCACAACAACTCATTGAAGAATATATAGATACACCTACAGAAGAGATAATACAAAGAAGTAAACAAAATGAGATAGAAGAGATTGAAGATAAAGAGATTGAGATAGATAATTCTCAATTTTTTGAAACTCAAAATCAAGGAAATAAAGATATAAATCTAAATGATTTTTTAGACTATGAACCCACAAAGATAAAAGATGTAAAAGAGATTGATTTTGATACTCTTTTAAACATAGATAGTGATGATGTATTAAAAGATAATATAGATTTAAATATAGATTTTCCTACTGAAGATAAAGATTTAAATCAAAATAATCAGCTCAATAATCTCTTAGAAACAGATATTCCAAAAGATACATTTTTTGATGAAGAATCAACTATAGATAACCAATATGAGCTTCCTTACGATACTAGCATTTGTAAATATGACCCAAAACCATATATTAGACAGAAATTAAACAATATGAACAATGATTATCCACCTATAATAATAGATAATCAACGTTTTATAGTGCTTGAAGAACTTTTAGATAGATTGTCTGAAGAGAGTTATACAGAAAGAGAAATAGAGATAGAGTTAGAAGATATTCCTAAATTAATAGAAGATTCAAGATATTACGAAGCTTCACAACTACTACTTATCTGTGCCTCAACTGAATCAAAATTTGCACAACTTATGTTAGCTAGAGAACTCTATAAAGGTGCTATCTTTCAACAAAATATAGAAGAAGCATTTAATATAATTTATTCTCTTGCCATGGATGATTATCCTGAAGCATTATGTGATTTAGGACAATTTTATGAATATGGAATTGCCACTACAAAAAATATAGATAAAGCCACAAGCCTATATAAAGAGGCTATGGGGTATGACATTAAACGAGCTGAAAAACACTTCAATAGAGTCAAAAAATCAAAAGGTTTATTTGGAAGATTTTTTAAATAAAAATTTAATAATACTATTATATGCCACATCTATCATCTTATCTATCTCTTCATAAGTAATAATGTATGGTGGCATAAAGTATATTACATTTCCTAATGGTCTTAACAATACTCCTTGAGATAAAGCATATTCATATATCTTAACTCCTATACGCTCTTTAGGACTATACCCCTTCAATGATATAGCTGTTATCATACCTTGTTGTCTAACATTATCAACATTTTCTAATAACTTAAACTTCTCTACCAAATCTAAAATATACTCTGCTTTTTTTCTATTATCTCCCAAGACATCACTCTGTTCAAATATCTCTAAAGTAGCAATAGCAGCACTACATGCCAATGGATTACCTGTATATGAATGAGAGTGTAAAAATGCTTTATATTCATTATAATCACAATAAAAAGCCTTATATATATCGTCAGTTGTCATAACAACCGATAGAGGTAGATACCCACCTGTCAATCCTTTAGATAGAGTCATAAAATCTGGTGATATATCTGCATATTCACAAGCAAACATCTTGCCAGTACGACCAAAGCCTGTCATAATCTCATCTGCAATAAGATGAATACCATACTGTTTTGTTAAGACTCTTGCACCTTTTATATACTCATAATGATACATATGCATACCACCAGCACCCTGAATAAGAGGCTCAATAATAAATGCTGATATCTCATCTGCTCTTGCTTTCAATAAATCTTCTAATTTTAATAAAGCCTCTTTAGCTGATGCTATAGTCTGATCTTTAGGAACTGGTACTTGTAGATTTTGTATAAGTAGTTGCTCATATGTCTCTTTATATAAACTTACATCACCAACAGATAATGCACCAATAGTCTCTCCATGATAAGAGTTTGTCAATGATAAAAAAATAGGTTTACGTTTTCCATTATTGAGATGATAGTGATAACTCATTTTAAGCGTTGCTTCAATAGCTGAAGAGCCATTATCAACATAAAATACTTTTTGTAAATCTTTAGGTGTAATATCAACAAGTCTATGTGCTAATTCAACAGCAGGTTTATGTGTAAAACCTGCTAAGAGTACATGTTCTAAGTTATCGAGTTGAGCTTTTATCTTATTATTAATATGCTCATTAACGTGACCAAATAAATTTACCCACCATGAACTTACTGCATCTATATATCTATTGTTTTCAAAATCATATAGATATATACCTTTTGCATATTTAATAGGAACAAGAGGAAGTGTTTCATGATCTTTCATCTGAGTACATGGGTGCCAAATGACTTCTATATCTTGTTGCATTATTTCATTATTTTTACTTAACATAATTCTCTCTTTACATTTCAACTATTATTAGAAGTTTTTAGATAAAATATTATACAAATTTTTTGATAGAAGGTAGATGAAGTATGATTAGTTGGATGCAAAAACACAATAAATATCTTGTTTGGACCATATGGGTTGCAACTATAGCATTTATAGGTGCTGGTTTTGTTGGTTGGGGAAGCTATAGTTTTGGAAGTAAAGCAAGTAATGTAGCAAAGGTTGGTAATATTGAAATATCAAGAAATAAACTTAATATGGTTTATAGTGAGATATACAACCAATACAATCAAGCTCTTAGAGGAACTCTTGATGAAAAAAAAGCAAAAGAGCTTGGTCTTATCAAACAAGCTTTTTCTAAAATTGCAACTCAAGCAAAAGTACTTAATCTAGCTCAAGAGTTTGGTATAATTGTATCAGATAAAGAAATTTTATCAAATTTAGAGAATATAAAATCTTTTCAAAAAGATGGTAAATTTAATAGAGAATTTTACAATAGATATTTATCATCACAAAGATTAAAAGCAAAAACTTTTGAAGAAAATTTAAGAGAACAATTAATTATTCAAAAAACTCTTTCTCTATTATCTACTAAAGCTCTACCTTTTGAAAAGAAGGTTATAGGGTCTGCTTTAAATGTAAGTGATAAAATAGCATACAGAGTATTGACATTAAATGATGTAAATATCACTATAAATGATAAAAAACTTAAATCATTTTGGGATATGAGAAAAAATGATTATATGAATAAACAAAAATATAAACTATCTATAATATGGACTTCTACTAAAGACGTAAATCTTACAGAAAATGAGATTAAATCATATTATGATGCTAATAGTTTTAATTATATAGATAAAAATGGCAAATCTTTATTATATAGTGATGCAAAAGCTAAAGTAATAAAAGATTTAAAACTTAAAAAGAAAAAAAGATCTGCACAAAAAGCATATATAGCATTTAAAAAAGGTAAATTATCTAAAGATGAAGAGATAATCGTATCTATAGATGATTTAAAATTTACAAAAAAAGTTTGGGATAGCATAAAAGAGAAATCAATAGGAGATATTATAAAACCAAAAATAGTTGGTGATAGATATGCAACTATTAAAATAGATAATATAATTATGCCTAAAGTTAAAACTTTTAATGAGGCAAAAAATGAAGTAACAAAACAATATCTAATTCAAGCAAAAAAAGAAGCCCTTTTAAAACTTGCAAATAAAGAGGAAAAAGAGTTCAATAAATCAAAAGCTACTATCTCTGACTTTATAAAAATTAGTCAAAATATAAAATTAAATCAACTAAGTAGTAAAGAAAGTTTACAATTTTTAGAAAAACTCTTTACATCTACAAAAGAAAAAGGTATTATTAGTATATCGGATAAAATTATAATTTATGATATTTTAGCACAAAAAATAGCTCCGATAGATGCAAATCAAACAGAAATAATAGATATGACTACAAATAGATTGAAAGAAACTATATTTGAATCAAACTTAATTAAAATGTTAGATAAAAAATATCCTACAAAAGTTTATATAGGAGGACTTACCAATTGAATACTACAGTTTTAGCTATAGATATCGGTTCTACTAAAATATGTGCCTTGATAGCTGAAATATCAGTTAATCAAGAGATTACTATAGAAGGGCATGGTATTGCAAAATCTCAGGGGATTAAAAAAGGTGCGATAATAAATATTGAACTTACATCAAAAGCAATTAGAAAAGCTGTAAATGATGCAAAACGTATTTCTGGTTCAAATATAACATCTGCAACTGTTTCTATCTCTAACTCGTATGCAAAATCTTTAAATTCAACTGGTATTGTCAATATAAGCAATAAAGATATATCTATTAAAGAGATAAAACGTGTGATGCAAACTGCTCTTTATAATGCAAATATACCTAAAGAGTATGATGTAGTACACGTACTTCCTTATAATTTTAGAGTTGATGATCAAGATTTCATTGAAGACCCATTTGGAATGAGTGCTTCACGTATGGAAGTTGATGTCAATATTATAATGACACAAAAATCAAACTTATCAAATCTTAAAAAAGCTGTTCGTTCAGCAGGTATTGAAATCGAAGGTATAGTATTGTCTGGATATGCATCTGCTATAGCTACTATAGATGAAGATGAAAAAGAGTTAGGTGTAGCTCTTATGGATTTAGGTGGTCAAACTTCAAATCTAGTAGTTCATTTAGGTAATTCTATTAGATATAATGACTTTCTAGGTGTAGGTTCAAATCATATTACAAATGATCTATCTATGGCTTTACATACTCCGTTACAGATAGCTGAACAAGTTAAGATACATTATGGAAATATGCTTGAAAATTCAAATGAACTAATTGAACTTCCTATTATCGGAGATGAAGATAATAGAAATAGTGTATCTTTAGATATTGTACATTCTGTTATATATTCTAGAGTAGAAGAGGCATTGATGATTTTAGCAAAATCACTTGATAAATCTAATCTAAAAGATCAATTAGGTGCAGGGATTATATTGACAGGTGGAATGACTAAATTAAAAGGTATTAGAGAATTAACTCAAGCAATATTCTCAAATATGTCTATAAGAATAGGGCAACCTGAAAATATAAATGGTTTATTTGATGAACTTAAAGATCCTTCATTTGCAACAGTGATTGGACTATTGAAATATAAAGCTGGAGAACATACTTTATATGAAGTAGATTTTCAACAGGAATTACTTCATTCAAAAGATATTCATGAAGATAGTTTAGTCGATATTAAGATTGGTAATAGTACTCATCTTAAAGCAAATCAAACTTCTAAACAAACTTCTAATGAGATCACAAATAATAGACAACAAGATGAACAAGCTAGTTCTACAATATCATTTGATACACTACCAGATCTGGGAAATGATACACAAAGTCAATTTAAGAAGTTGACCAATTGGGCAAAACAGCTTTTTTAAACAAAATAAGAGGTAAAGAATATGGAAGATTTTACAATAGATATAGTTGAAACAAAATGTAATACAAATGGTGCAAAAATAAAAGCTATCGGAGTTGGTGGTGGTGGTGGTAATATGATTAACCATATGATCACTGAAGGAGTTAATAATATTGACTTAATTGTAGCCAATACTGATGCACAAGCATTAGATACATCACTAGCACCCTTTAAAATGCAACTTGGACTAAGTGCAACAAGAGGTCTTGGAGCTGGTATGATTCCTGAAAAAGGAAGAGAAGCTGCTTTAGAGAGTTTCGATGATCTTAAAAAAATGCTTGATGGTTCAGATATTGTATTTATATCTGCTGGTCTTGGTGGTGGTACTGGTACTGGAGCAGCTCCTGTTATTGCTCAAGCTGCTAAAGAGATTGGAGCATTAACTGTATCTATAGTAACAAGTCCTTTTAAATTTGAAGGTCGCAAAAGAACTAAACTTGCAAAAGCAGGGTTAGAAGAACTTAAAAAAGAGAGTGACTCTATCATTGTTATACCAAATGAAAAACTTCTATCTATAGTAGAAAAAAATCTTGGTATAAAAGAGAGTTTTAGAATGGTAGATGATATTCTATCTCAAGCTGTTGGTGGTATATCTAAAGTTATTTTATCTCATGGTAAAAATGATATAAATCTTGATTTTGCTGATGTTAAAACTGTTATGAATCATAGAGGTTTAGCACTTATGGGTACAGGCTATAGCTCTGGATCTTCAGCAGCTTATGATGCAGCCAAAATGGCTATTGAATCTCCTCTCCTTGATAATACATCTATTGATGGTGCTATGGGTGTACTTGTACAATTTGATATTCATCCAGATTATCCACTTAATGGTATTTCGGAAGCTATGGATATTATATATGATAGTGCCGATGAAGAAGCAGATGTTATCTTTGGTACAACTACAAATCCTGAGATGGAGATAGATGAAGTTAAGATTATTATTGTTGCTACTGGTTTTGAAGACACAGATGCTATAGCAGAACCAAAAGCAAAAAAGCAACAGCAACAGAAACAAGAAACAACTAGCCAAACACAAACTACACATAGATTAGATCTTAATAGTATAAGAAATAAAATGGTTGTGGGTGGATATAATAATGATAATGAAGATATTTTAGATGTTCCAACATTCTTACGTAAACAAATAGATTAAACTATAAACTATTACAGTCATTTTCTTTCAAAGATAGAGGATAATTTTCCTTCTCTGTCTTACTATTCAATAAATCTTACTTAAATTTAGGAAATAATCTTGTTCAACATTCAAAACTATTCAAAACAAAATATTAAAAATGATCTACTATCTGGAGCATTGGTAGCTGTAGCACTTGTACCTGAAGCTATTGCTTTTTCATTTATTGCTGGAGTTAGTCCTATAGTTGGACTTTATGGAGCTTTTATCATTGGACTTATAACTTCACTCCTTGGAGGTAAACCTGGTATGATTTCAGGAGCTACTGGTTCTGTAGCTGTTGTATTTGTGGGTCTTGGTATATGGGTTAAACAACACTATCCAAATCTTGATAATGAAGCTTTATCAATGATGGTTTTGCATTATATACTTATTACATCTATCATTGCAGGATTGATACAAGTAGCTATTGGTGTGATGAAAATGGGTAAATTTATCCGTCTTGTACCTCAACCTGCCCTATTTGGATTTGTAAATGGATTGGCTATAGTTATTGCCATGGCACAGTTAGCATTTCTTGCACCTGTAGATATGGAAGATTACAACTCTTGGATAGATATAATAAAGGCTAGTTTTCAAGAGAACTATATTATGTATATAATTATAGTTATAACTATGGCAACTATGCAGTTTTTACCAAAGATATCTAAAGCAGTACCTGCTGGACTTGTAGCTATTGTAGTAGTAACTTTAGTTGTTTACTTTGGTCATATAGATACTAAAACTGTAGGTGATTTAGCCGATCTATCTAATGTATCTTTTCCATCTTTTGTAATGCCATATAGTCAAATATTTACTTGGGAATCTATGAGCATTATATTGCCCACAGCTCTTATTGTAGCACTTGTTGGACTTATAGAGTCACTACTTACTCTCTCTGTATTAGATGAGATGGGTGGAAATCGTGGTAGTGGAAATAAAGAGTGTATAGCTCTTGGTTTAGGAAATACAACTTCTGGACTATTTGGTGGTATGGCTGGTTGTGCTATGATAGGACAATCTGTAATAAACTTTACCTCTGGTGGACTTGGACGCTTATCGTCATTTACTGCTTCTGTACTTCTTATTGTCTTGGTAGTTAGTTTCTCTGATGTTATTGCCTCCATACCTGTAGCAGTACTTGTTGGTATTATGTTTATGGTAAGTATTGGAACATTTGAGTTCTCTTCGGTTAAACGTTTAAAACATATGCCAAAAACAGATGCTTTTGTTCTTATTACCGTGACTCTTATTACTGTATTTGCAGATTTGGCAGTAGCTGTTATAGCTGGTATCATCATATCTGCTCTTGTATTTGCTTGGGAACATGCTAAGATTATAGCCTATACAAAAGAGGAAAATAATAAAAAGATATATGAGCTTAATGGACCACTATTTTTTGCTTCAGTAACATCATTTAATGAACAATTTGATGTAATAAATGACCCTAAAGAGGTAGTTATAGACTTTAAACAAGCTAGAGTTATGGACTCTTCAGGTGCTGAAGCTATAGATGCTTTAACCGAAAAGTACAAAAAAGAGGGTAAAAAACTTACACTTAGACACTTATCTGAAGATTGTAAAAAAGTACTTAAAACAGCTGGTCCATTCTGCTCTTATGAAGAAGATGACCCTACATATAAAGTTGCTACTGATGTATAGTTTTTTAAACTCTTAATTATTCATCTTTCTACACCATTTTAAAAAGAGTCTGTCTGGATTAACTCTCTTATCTAACTCTTTTTTCTCACTAATATGCTCAGATAGTATCTGAGCTATTAATGGAGCAAATACAAATCCTCTTCCACCTAAACCATTTAGTATAAAAAGGTTATCTATGTGTTTAAGCTCTGGTTTTGCTCCTCTTAATATGGCAGGATAGGTCTCAAGCATATATGCTACATCTACTACTCTACCAACTAATGGAAAGTAATCTTTACTCCCTGCTCTCATTCCACAAAAAATCTCTTTTAATCTAAAATCACTTGTATCCACCATATTTTTAGCTATATCCTCAAGTTTTTGTAGTGGTTTACCATCACAAACCATACATGGATTTTTTGACTTATTATGTGTAGCACCAAGCTTTATAATACCATTTATATTTGCAGAGACCGATATACTTTTATGCATACTAACATCTAATTTTAACTTAGAATAGTAATCTCCACGACTCCCCCAAGTACCTTTTACACCCATATATCTCATATCAAAAAGAGTATTTTGATAACCTGTTGCCAAAACTACATTATTTGATTTTATATTATCAATATTATTGAATTTAGATTTAATCTCCCAAATATTACCACTATACTCCAAACTATCTACTTCCATTTGAAGAAAATCTACTCTTTCCCATATATCTCTACACATAGCAGGTGCATCACATACACCAGCTTCTTCAAATAAAAAACTATCTTGTGCATTATTTATACCTATACTTTTTAACTCTTCTTCATCTATATTTTTATACTTTGTATTATTGAAAGTCTCATAAAGTTTAAACTTTTTAGCATCATCTTCATCTTTTGGTATGCGTATTACTCCTGTTTGGGAAAAATGTTTTGGAAAATATTTTAGATAAAAATCTTTAGCATACTCATAAGCCTCTGTAGTAAACTCTTGAAGAGGTGAACCTTTACCAATCTTTGGAGATACAAAAGCTCCAGCAGCTCCTGAACCACCACTTGCAGGTAGTGAACTTCTATCTACTAAAAGAACTTTTTGACCTTTTTGTTGTAACTTAAATGCTATACAACATCCTGATATACCAGCACCTACTACAACTGTATCAAATAACTTTGATGATTTCATTACATTAAATCCCTCTTTAAAATTTTATACTTTTTACCCCACCATCTAAAGATAGT
>JALUBF010000049.1 GCA_027045015.1 Sulfurovum sp. | reverse complement strand
TAAGATAAAAGGGATTTTCCCTTTTATCTTTGGTAAAAATGACTATTGTTCGATTTTTCCACTTTTCATTCTTTTGTTATAGATTGCTCTTAACTCTCGAATATCTTGTTGAACTTCAAACACACCATGCCAGTGAGAATAATCAGGACCACCCATAAGTGCACCTTGTCTCATTCTTCTACCTTCATGATGCCATAGGTGAAACCAAATTCTAAATGCTGGATCAGCCCATTTATCTTTCATCATAAGACCTCTTTTACTTAATTCAGTAATCATGGCTTTACCATCTTTAGCATACTCATTATAAAGTTTGACTTGCTGATCACCAACTTTAAAGAAGTTTTTAGTATGAAGTGCTATATGACAAGATTTACATACTTGTTCCATCTCTGCACGACCTGCTTTACTTCCATTTGGATTTCCTGCTAAAGGATTCCCTTTAGTTATTTTACCTGTATTTGCAAAAGTAGTTTCAGCAGTTTCATAACCACCATCTCTTAGTTTAGAAATCGGAGCCCAAAGATTCCATTTCAATCTTCTACTTACATTATGTGTACTTTTAAGATTACCAATTCCACTCATATGACAAGTTGCACAAGTTGGTGCTCTATAATCACCTGGTTCCCATGCATCTGGTGCAGAATCATATTTCCATTTACTTCCCTCAGAATTGAAGATATGCCCATGCATAGAGTTATTGTAAATTTCAATATCTGGATGATCTGGACCTAAATGACAACTAGCACATGCTGCTGGTTTACGAGACTCTGCAATAGAGAATTTATGTCCACTATGACAAGAGATACAGTTACCTACCCCACCATCAGGATAAACAGTACCAATACCATAATTTGGCCATGTATCAGGAGTAGGTTCTTTATTTTTATCTAATTTAATAATAGAACCATGACACTGAATACAACCTGTTGCTTCTGGTGCGTCACTAAGTGTAGGATGGTCTCTACCCTCATAATGATGTATCATCTCTTGCATACTTTTCTTTGAACGAACTTGAATTGCAGCACGAGCATGTCCACTGTGGTTAAACTCTTGAACTTCATTAGGGTGACATTTTGTACAAGTTTTAGGACTTACAAGTACAGAAACATATGTATTTGTTCCTTTTACACCTGGACAATTTTGTGCTGCCATTGGACTATCTTTTGCCACACTATGACAATCAATACAAGATACACCAACATGTGCATGACGACTCTGTTTCCAATCATTTACATGACCTGGTGTTTTATCAGAGTGACACTGTATACATTGCTTTGCTTGTGGTGTTAAACCTCTTGTAACTTTTAAGTTTTTATGGGTAAGATCCCCAATATACTCTATAGATTTTGTAGCAAAAGTACTAGATATACTAAGTACAAATACCAACAAAAATCTAACTACTAATGACTTTAATCGCATTTACTTCTCCTTTTTTTCTGTTTTAGGAATATAGTCACCTAAATTGTGATGCCCAACATGTGTATGGCATTCAACACATTTTTTATTTTTATTTAAAAAATATGCTTTATGTGCTACAAATGATTTAGGATTTCCCATCGTTGCATTTTTTAAATTGCTATGACAATGCAGACACCCACTATCATAAACAAAATCTTTAGCATTTTTTCTTTTTTCTTGCCAATTAATTTTACTTTTATCATAAGTAAGTTCAGCCCATACATCATGAGTTCCTGTCTTTGCTTTTTCTACCAAATACCCCATCAAAGAGTGATGTGGTAGATGACAATCTACACATTTTGCCTTCACTCCTTTATCATTATTGCCTCCATGGATATCAGCTAGATAAGCATTTGTCATAGGTTTCATAGTATGACATTGACTACAGAAATTATCGCCACTTGTCTTTTCAACCATAACTGCAGTAGTAAAAGAGCCTAAAGAACCTATACCAATACCTATCAAAATAATTCCAAATAAAGCCATTTTAGACAAGTTTCTTCTCTTGTTTTTCATTTACCACCTTTGACTTTAGTTTTGACCATATTCTTAAAGAATATTTTAACCAATTTACTCTTAAAGGTTTGCTTATGCTATTATTACACTATGAAAAGTTTTAAACAATTAGCCATTATTGGCTCTACAGCATCTGGTAAGACAGCACTTTCTATTGAGGTAGCAAAAGATATAAATGCTCATATATTATCGTTGGATTCTCTTGCTCTATATAAAGATATTGATATTGTATCTGCAAAACCAACTCTCAAAGAGAGAGCTGGGGTAAAACATTTTGGTATTGACCTAATCTATCCAGATGAGGAGTTTAATGTTGTAACTTTTATTGAACTATATAATGAAGTATATAAAGAGTGTATCAAAGATGGTAAAAATCTTATCATTGTAGGTGGGACTAGTTTCTATTTGAAGATGTTAATAGATGGAATATCAAAACTTCCCACTATATCTCAACAGAGTAAAGAGAAGAGTATAGAGTATCTACAAGATACTCAAAAAGCTTATCAGTTTATATCGGATATTGATAAATCTTATATGACAAACATAGATTCTAAAGATAGATACAGAATAGAAAAAGCTCTCAATATATATTTTGAGACAGGATTGACTCCAAGTGAATACTTTAGAAAAAATCCTCCAAAACCTACCATAATTCAACCTCTTCCAATATATCAAATAGTATGGGATAGAGAGATATTGCGTAAACGCATATCACTACGTACACAGATGATGTACTCAGATGGTCTAATAGATGAGATATGCTACCTAGAGAAGAGATATACAAGAAAACCAAACTCTATGAAATCTATAGGGATAAAAGAGACATTAGCATACTTAGATGGCATATATGATAAAAAAATGCTTATAGAGAAGATAACTACCAATACTGCTCGTCTTGCAAAAAGACAGACCACATATAACAATAGTCAATTTAAAAATGTTACAAAAGGGAATGTAAAAAAGTTGAAAGAGATACTAATAAAATAACGGTCATTTAAATAGACCGTTATTTAGATAGATTAATATCCACTAGCACTAATCATATAGTACAAGTAAGATAGAAGTGGTTGAGCATAGAATATAGCTGTAACGGTTGCAAGTGTTGCCAATCCAATAATTGCCAGCAATGGTTTAGATAAGTTATAGTAAACAGTATCTACATCTTTTACTGGCTCTTTTAAGAACATATATACAACTAACTTCAAGTAGTAATATGCTGAGATAGCTGAGTTAATACCCATTACTATTGCTAACCAAATATATCCTGAATTTACTGCTGCTTGCATTACATAAATTTTACCCCAAAATACAGAGAATGGTGGAACTCCTGCTAAAGACAGCATAAATAGAGCCATAATTACTGCACCTACTGGCATAATATGAATAAACCCTGAAAATTTCTCATATGGGTGGTCATACTGTTCATTAAATCTTCTATTTTTATGACGTGAGATCCACAACATAGAAAATGCCCCAAGGTTTGTAAACATAAATAATGTATAGTAGAAGAATATAGATGTTGTACCCTCTGTTGTATCTAATGCAAGTGCTGCCATAATAAACCCAGCATGAGAGATAGATGAGTATGCAAGCATACGCTTAACATCTTGTTGTACTAAAGCCATAATATTTGACAAAGTCATTGTAATAACAGCCAATGCAATAATTACTATACGTACCCACTCAATTCCAAGATCTATATACATACCAAATATTCTGATAGATACAACAAGTGCTGCAACTTTAGGAACTACTGACATATATCCTGCAAGTGGAGCTGATGCACCTTCATATACATCTGGAGCCCATGTATGGAAAGGAAATAATGAAAGCTTAAATCCAAATGCTACCAAAAGAAGAGCAGATGAACCAAATATCGCTATCATAAGACCTGTCTCATTAAGACGTGTTGACATAACTTCAGCTACTTTATACAACTCAACAGAACCTGTAAGTCCATAAATAACTGCTGAACCCATAGCAAAGAATGCTGCAGATAATGCACCCATAGTAAAGTACTTAACTGCTGCCTCATAAGAGTTAGCTCTGTTATGAAGAGCAATAAGTGTATATAGTGCCAATGATGCTGTCTCAATACCTACAAATATAAGAATAAGGTTATCTGATGTTACCATAAACTGGAAACCTGCTACCATAAATAGGAATAGTGCAAAAAATTCAGGATATGAGTACTCGTGGAAACGCTTAGATGTCAATGCCAAAGGTATAAACAACATAGACCCAGCTATAATCAATATCTGAGAAATAATAGATATACCATCAATCAAAATAACATCAAAGAAACCACGTACATTTATATTTAATCCAAGTATTGCACCAAGATCAATAAATAAAAACAGTATTGTAATCATTACATATAATGATTTATCCAATTTATCATTTAATAAATCAAGTATAAGTATTGTCAACCCTCCAGCAATAGCTATTAGCATAGGGGCAAGTGTTAAAAGGTTTAGACTCTCTAAACTCACATGAATAGGCGTTAACATTATTTTGCCTCCTTAGTTGATTTTGAAACTCTTATCATATCTTTTGCCTCTTGAGTTATGGCTTTTTTATCCATAAAAGTTAAAAGTGATTTCACTGAGTTATCTATTGGAGTAAGTACTGGTTTAGGATATACACCCAACCATACAACAATCATAACTAATGGGATAAGAGACCATGTCTCTCTAGCATTTAAATCTTTTAATTTTTTATTCTCTTCATTATTTAATGGACCAAAAAATGCTAACTTCATAACTCTAAGCATATAGATAGCTCCAACAATAATAGATGTACCTGCTAAGATTGTCATAAATGGTGAAACATTATAGAAACCAAGTAGTACCAAGAACTCACCAACAAAACCTATGGTTAATGGTAATCCAACAGATGCCATTAGCATAATTCCAAAGATGATAGCAAATTTAGGCATAACTGCTGTAAGCCCACCAAATTCTGAAAGAAGTTTTGTATGTCTTCTATCATAAATCATACCAACTAACATAAATAATGCTCCAGATACTATACCATGAGATAACATCTGAAATACTGAACCTGAAATACCCTCTGCGTTCATAGCAAAAAGACCTAACATAATAATACCCATATGAGATACTGATGAGTAAGCAATTACTTGTTTCATATCTTTTTGAGCATATGCTATCATAGCAGTATATATAATCATAATGATAGATATAATAGCAATTGGTGTAATAGCCATAACTGATGCATCAGGGAACATTGGTAATGAAAATCTTACAAAACCATAAGTCCCCATCTTAAGGAGTACTGCTGCAAGGATAACAGAACCAATAGTTGGTGCTTGTCCATGCGCATAAGGAATCCATGTATGAAATGGAAACATTGGAACTTTAATAGCAAACCCAATAAAGAATGCTGCAAATAACCACATTTGGTAACTAACAGGAAGTACTATTGAGTACCAATCTGTAATAGCAAATGACCAAACACCTGTTAAGTTGTGGTATGTGTATGCTACAAATAGCATACCAACTAGCATTATAAGAGAACCTGTAAATGTATATAGGAAAAACTTAATAGATGCGTAAATTCTTAAGTTACCACCCCATGCACCAATAATATAAAGCATTGGAACAAGAGAAAGCTCCCAGAATAGATAAAATATGATAGCATCAAGTGCAACAAATACACCGACCATTGTCATCTCTAAAAAGAGAAGAGTAATAATCATATTTTTAATATCTTTTGTTTCACCCATTGATGCCATACCAAGAAGAGTCATCAATGTACTCATTATAACAATAAATAATGAAATACCATCAACACCTAAATAGTAAGATACACCCATATCAGGAATAATAGGTACCAACTCAACAAATTGCATACCTGAATTACCCATATCAAAACTAAACCATAACCATAAAGAGAGAAGAAACTCTATTGTAGCAACAGTAAGACCGTATGCTTTTATACTCTTTTGATCTACTACAAATCCAAGCAGTCCTGCAACTGCTGGGAAAAATACCAATACACTTAAAATATTATCCATTTTAACCCCTTAAGCTATCATCGCTGAAATTACAGCGACTACCAATAGTATAACACCACCAACAGCCATCCAATTTAGATAGTTTGATAGGTTACCTGTTTGCATACTTCTTGTTTTATCTCCACTTGTATATAGGAATTTAGCTATTCCATCTACAGTAGCATCAACAATTTTCACATCAACACTTGTCCATAATATCCCAGAAATCACTTTATATGGTTCTGTTATAAATCTTTCATAAATAGCTGGTACATAGTATTGATTTTTCAATAATTTAAAGATAAATCCTTGCTCTACATTCGCATCTTGTTTAAATGCATTTTTACCTGTTCTTGCATATTTAAAGTAAGCAAGTACAATACCAGAAATAGCAAATGCTAAAACTATAAGTCCCAAATATGCTGTTAAATGATGTGTATGTTCACTCATCTCGTAAGCTGGAAGTAACTCTGTTATAAACTCTTCATAATCTTTCATAAACCAACCAGTAATAACTGCTAGTACAGCTAGTGGTGACATAGCAACAAGAACAAATTTATACATTTCGTGAGGGTGGAAACCTAACGCTGTATGTCTATCTTCACCGTGGAATGTCAAGAAGATTTGTCTAAAGCTGTAGAATGCTGTCATACCAGCAGTTACAACCAATATAAACCACAAGAAGTATGTATGTTCATTAAATGCTGTCTCAATAATAGCATCTTTTGACCAGTATCCAGCTAGTGGAGGAAGACCGCCTAAAGCTAAAGATGCTAAAGTCATATATATCCATGTACCTTTCATCTTCTTTCTAAGTTCACCCATTTTAAATACATCAAGTTCATCGTGCATAGCATGCATTACGTTACCAGCTCCAAGGAAAAGAAGTGCTTTAAAGAATGCGTGAGCTGCTAAGTGGAAAAGTGCTATCCAATATGCACCAAGCCCTGCTGCTGCAAACATATAACCTAGCTGAGATAGTGTAGAGTATGCAATAATACGTTTAAGGTCACGCTCTACCAATGCCATAGAAGCTGCATAGAATGCAACAAATGTACCAAGACTTGCTATAAAGAAACTAACATCTGGAGTCATAGCAAATAGTGGATTAGCACGAATCACTAAAAATACACCTGCTGTTACCATTGTTGCTGCGTGAATTAATGCAGAAACAGGAGTAGGTCCTTCCATGGCATCTGTAAGCCATGTATGTAGAGGGAACTGTGCTGATTTACCCATAGCACCAATAAATAATGCTATAGCAGCTATTGTTAATATATGTGGACTAAGATTTGGAAGTTGTGCAAACACTTCATCATATTGAAGTGTACCTGTATTCCAATAAATAACAAATATCCCAACTAACATACCAAGGTCAGCTATACGGTTTACAATAAATGCTTCATTTGCTGCCCATGATGGAGAGATAGAAGGATTTTGCTCTCTTGGTAAATCCTCTTTATGATACCAAAAACCAATAAGTAACCAAGAACAAACACCAACACCTTCCCAACCTATAAATAGACCTGCAAAGTTATCTGACATTACAAGAATCATCATAGAAAATACAAATGCTGAAAGGTATGAGAAGAATCTATTAAAACTCTTATCGTGATCCATATATCCTATAGCATAAATATGTACAACTGTAGATACTGTTGTTACAACACTCATCATAGTTACAGATACTTGATCAACTACAAAACCAAATGGTATATGAATATCACCAGCATTAATCCAATCCATCATTGTTACATGAATAGGTTCACCAGTAATATATATATGGTAAGCTAATGTAACTGATGAAATCCATGATATTCCCAGTAGTATTGAAGCAACTATACCAATCCATACTTTTCTCTCTGTCATACCAAAAAGTGCAGCAAAAAGAGAGCTCACAAATGGTGCGAAAAGAGCGATATATACTAAATTTTCCATTACTATCCTCTCATACTTGATAGCTCATCTAAGTCTAGAGAACCATATCTTTTAAATAGAACAATCAAAATACCAAGTCCAACTGCTACTTCTGATGCTGCAATAGCGATAATAAAGAAAGCAAACATCTGACCTGTTAAATCATTGTAATAGTGTGAAATAGCTGCAAATGCTATATTTACAGCATTGAGCATAACTTCTGTCGCGAAAAAAAGCATTAAAAGATTTCTTCTTCTAAGTACTCCAACTAATCCAATAGAAAAGATTATCGCCGATACAATGAGGTAGTGAGATAAACCTATCATTTTTCATCCTTTAATACTAAAATTTCATCATCTATAGATGTATCTTTGGTAAGTGACTTATCCATCTTCTTACCTGCAAGTATAATCCCTGCTATCATTGCAACTAAAAGCATTACTGCTGCAACTTCAAATGGTACAAGATATTTTGTAAATAGTACAATACCAACATCTTGAGCATTACCAACACCCACATGCATTGGATATAGAGCATGGATAGCATCTGAGTGAATTGGTGCGGCAAACATAAGTACTAAAACCAATGCTGAAAGACCACCAAGTAAAAATACCAAAGCAGAGTTTGTATTTTTCTCTTTTATATCTCTTGTTGCATCAAAAAACATCATTGCAAATGAATATAGAGCCATAACAGCACCTACATATACAATAAGTTGAACTACACCGAGGAAATCTGCTCCTAAGACAAAGAAAAATCCAGATATAAGTACCATTCCTGCAGCTAATGATGTCATAGCATATAGTACATTTTTACTCATTACTGTTACTAAAAACAGTCCTATTGTTAAAGCCGAAAATAGGTAAAAGGCTATAATTTCATACATTTTACTTCTCCCTAGTACGCTAATGGCGTCTGTTTAATATTGTCATCTGCATTTGGAGAAACTGCTCCAAATCCATCAAACTCTTGTTGTAGATTTAATTGATCAATAGGTGTTAACATATCTTCAAATAGAGAAAATCCTGCACGTTGTTCAGAAGCAGTTTCATATCTTTGCCCATGAACAATGGCAAGTTCTGGACAAACTTCAGCACAGTAACCACAGAAGATACAACGACCAAAATTAATAGTATACTCAGATACCTCTTTACGTTGATTTTCATCATAACGTGTCTCCATAGATATACAATTTGAGATACAAATCTTTTCACAAAGACCACAACCAATACATCTATAATTACCACTCTCCAAAAGTCTAAGCATTTCATGAATAGCTCTATATCTAGGAGAGATAGGCATCTTTTCAAATGGATACTTAACTGTATGCATATCGTTTTTAAAGAGTGCTTCAAGCATTCTTTTCATTACTACACCAAGACCTACAAAAAGCTCACCTTTTACAGATCTTTTTACAACTTGAGTAAACTTCTCCATACCTGTTTTAGGTGGAGTACCAACATCAAGTGTTTTATAAGATTGTACACCTACATTTCTATTTTTAAATTGTTCTAAACTCATATCTGCTCCTTATACCATCATCACAATAGCTGTAATTAAGACATTTACAACTGCTAGTGGCATCAATACTTTCCAACATAACCACATCAACTGATCTGGTCTTACATGTGGCCAAGCTGCTCTTACCCATAACATCAAGAAGAAAAAGAATGCTATTTTAGCTATAATAAACAACCAACCATATACACCTACAACATCATATCCACCTAAGAATACAACTGATGCTATGACTGAAACTGTTATCATATTGGCATATTCACCAATGAAGAACATACCCCATCTCATTCCTGAATACTCTGTTGCATATCCTGAAACTACCTCTGCTTCATGCTCAAGAAGGTCAAATGGTGTTCTGTTTGTCTCTGCAAATCCTGCTATAAGGAATAGTACAAATGCCAATGGTTGTTGCCATATAAGCCAATTTGATATACCACCTGCTTGATAGTTATTGAACTCTACAAATGATAAAGAACCAACAAGCATAATAGGTGCTAAGATAGATAAGCCTGTTACTACCTCATAAGATAAAAATTGTACTGCTGTTCTTGCTGCTCCAATAATACCCCATT
The DNA here is from genome assembly GCA_027045015.1 of Sulfurovum sp. GTDB lineage: Bacteria > Campylobacterota > Campylobacteria > Campylobacterales > Sulfurovaceae > Sulfurovum. The sequence continues at coordinate 12,060 of JALUBF010000049.1, read as the reverse complement.
TATTTGCTTGAGACATACCAGCTAAAAGTGGACCATAAAGTCCAGCTGCCATCATACCAAGTACAAATAATATACCAATATTTAAATCAGATGCGATTGATGGAACAAATGTATCTCCTAAAAGAGGAATCCAAGATGGGATAGTAAAATCAGGAAATACTGGCACTGAAGATAATGCTATAAATGCTGTAGCTGCTGTAATAACAGGAGCTACCATAAATATAAACTTATTTGCATTTTGTGGAATGATATCCTCTTTTGTAAAAAGTTTAATACCATCAGCTGCAATCTGTAGTAAACCATAAGGTCCTACGTGCATTGGTCCAAGTCGTCTTTGCATAAATGCTAAAACTTTTCTTTCTATAAAAGTACCAAAACCTGCTATGGCAGAGATAACTGCTAAAATAAGTACAGCTTTAATGATAACACCAACTGCACCAACCTCTGGTAAATTCTCTATGAGTGTTGTTTCCATATTACACCTTTCTCAATGTTACTGTTTTATATCGTGAGCCACCAAATAGGTCATATACACCCTCTAGTGCTTTAAAATCTGCTACTTTCACGATATCACCTGTCATCTTCTCATCAGCTATAACATCTAATGTGATAGTTCCATTATCAAATATAACTTCAACTTTTTCACCTAAACTCTCTGCTTTATCTTTACTTGCATAAAGTGCAAATGGTTCAAATATCTCATGAGATTTATCTGTAAAATCATTAAATTGACGAGCTGGATTACATCTATAAGCTATCTCGCCATCTAAGACTGAACTCTCATCACACTTTTCTACTTTAGGTAATTCTGTATCTACATTTGAAGTCTCAAGTATATATCCACGATTATCTGTTCCATCATTTTCAAAGCTATTTGGTAAATCATCAAATGCTACTGATTTAAATCCTCTATCTGTTGGAAGTTTTTGAGTCCAATCAATAGTAAGTTCAGGTGCATCAATTAGCTCTTTCATAAGGTCATTAAGTTCATAACCATTATAATCTACAGCTGCATTTGTAGGAAGTACTCTCTTATTCATACTTGTGAGCGTACCCTCTTGTTGATTCATAGCAGGCATATCAATATCACCATTACCAAGTGCCGATAGTCTAAAGTCACCATTTTCATTGTAACCTATTGTATAACCACTTTGTTCATCATCAAGTTCACATATAAGTGCAACACCAAGTGCATTTGATTTTGGAGGAGTCATAACTATATCTATGTTACAAGTTGCTTCAACAAGTGCTACAAGTTTTGCTATGTTTTCTGCTTTGTTGTGGTAGTATAAATCTTCACCAAGCATCATGACAAATGACTCTTTTTTCTTCATCATCTTCTCAAAAGTAGCATCAAATTTAGAAGAGTCTCCACCAAGTATATCTACAAGAGTATTTACTGTTACAGTAACCTCTTTTTCAACCATCTCAGTTACTTTTTTAGATACCTCTTCCTCTTCACCACTCTCTTCATTTAAAACCATCTCTTTAACAGTTTTAACTAGCTTCTCTTGAATAGTCTGTTTCTCAGATTTTTTAAAGCTATCTATGTAAGATTTAACATCTTCAGGAAGTTTATCTTTATCTGCAAATAGATCAAGTACCAAGTATAAAGCAAGTTCTTCTAGTCCAACTTTATGATTAAAAGATTCTATATTTTTACCAAATGTAGGGATAAGTGTATCTCCTACTGGGTGGAAATATAATCCTGCACCTTTATTTAATTTTTGAACATTATTAAATGCATATTTCATACCTGGAGAGTCATTTCTAAGTGCTGAACCTATAGATATAACAAAATCTGACTTTTTCATAATACTATCTGTATCTGTTGTCCATAGACTATTGCCAGATGATGCCTCATAGTAGTTTAGAAATGTTTGAAAAGCTTTTACTTCAGGGTTATAAAGTTTAACCCCCATCTTCTCTTTAAGTGTTTGAAGCATAAGTGCCTCTTCATTTGTAATCATAGAGTTAAAACGAATAGTATCTGCTTTTTTAAAGGCTTCTATAGCACTATTGAAAGCTTTTTCATCTTTTGTTGCTGTTGTATTTTGAAAATCATAAGCAAAACGTGCCGAACCATCAAGAGATACATAGTTCCACTCATTGGTAACTCTGTAAATCTTCTCTGTTCTATCTTCAATAGATGTTGGTTTTACCTCATAATATATTTGAAATCCATCACTTGAATGAGCTGAAACTGCTGGAACTCTTTTTAAATCCCAAGCATTTGAACTATATACAAAGTCACGAGATACTAATGCACCTACAGGACATACAGCAGCACACTCACCACAATCTGAACAGTTTGTCTCACCTGTACCGTTACTTGGTGCGATAATAGACTTTTGAAGTTTATTCCACATAGAGTAAGCATCTTTAGGCATACTATCTTTAAAGCCTTTATCAAGTGCTTCTCCACCACGTTTTACTGTTTTTATTGCTGCATCACCTATCATATCTTTACATACTGTTGTACATCTTTCACATACAATACAAAGTCCTGCATCGTAGTGTAGTACAGATGACCAGTTTGCTGTTTCACGTTTTGTATCTGGTATCATATAACTTTGTGAATCAACACCTAAATGTAGTGTATAGTTTTGTAACTCACACTCACCAGACTTATCACAAACACCACACTGTAGTGGGTGATTAACATCATATACTTCCATAATAGCACGACGCTCTTCAAGAATATTTGGTGTATCAACGGTAATATTCATACCATCTTTTACTTTTGCATTACATGCATAAACCTGTTTACCATCAGCTTCTACAAGACAGATACGACATGCCAATGTTGGCGAACATCTTGTCAAGTAACATATAGCAGGGATAAAAACATTGTTAGCACGTGCAGCATTTAGGATATATTCACCCTCTTTTGCCTTAAACTCTGTACCATCAATAGTGATAGAAATCATATTGTCTATCGTTTCTAGTTCACTCATATTAATCCTCTTTCTTTTCTTCTTTTATAATTTGTACTTTATTAAATCTATAATAGGATACCAAAGGAGTACTTAATCCCATATCATATATAGGGTTAATAGCAATAGTTCCTTTCATTGATGGCTCAATCCTAAACAGACGTTTAAACTCTATACCATTTACTGTAAATGATACACTATCCCCATCTTGTAACTTTGTTACAATAGCAAATTGTGAAGAGCCTACCAATTTACTCTCATCTTTTATTGTACTACATAGATTTGTAAAAGGTGAAAATTGATCTTTTGGATTACAATTATATATAACTGCACCATCAAATCCATCTAACTCTTCTATCTCTTCAAAGTTATCTTCTGTAGGTGTTTCATGTAACTCTAAAAGATAACCTCTCTTCTCATCTCCAGTAGCAGTAAAGTAATCATCAAGTGCATCAAACTCAACTCCTCTAAAACCTTTTTCAAGAGGAAGGGATTTGGTATAATCAATAGTATATCTAGCACCTATTCCCATAGCATTTGCTATATCATTTAATATATATCCACCATAAGGTTGTGCTACATTCATAGGAACTAAACGCTTATCTATAGTTACCATTGTCCCCTCTTGTTGATTAAGAGCTGGCATATCAAGATCACCATCACCAAGAGCAGATAATGTAAAGTTAGCTTTAGCATTATACCCTACACTATATTCATCAGCCTCATCATCAAGATCACAAATAAGCGATACACCCATAGCATTTGATGAAGGTGGGATACATACAACATTAAAGTTAGTATATTTCTCAACCAAAGCTATGATTTTAGCTATCTGTGTAGCTCTTGGATGAGTATAGAGATCTGCCCCAATAACTAAAGAGAAATCTCTTTTCTTAATCATAGATTTTTTAAGAAGTTCAAACTCCTCTTCACCTATGTTTGACCCAGCAGATAAGTTACCAATATCCAAATCATCTAAAAATGCTCTTACATCTTTAGGAACATCAATATCTTTAAGAAGCGTATCTACAAGTAGTGCTGATACTCCCTCTTCACTACCTGCTTCATACTTCATAAACTGAGTAACAAGATTTTTCATCTCTACATCTTCTATAGGGTGCATATATGCTACTCTAGCTCTATTCCATTTTGATGCCATATTTATATGATATTTTACCATTGGTGCATCATCATTTACTCTACTTCCAAGTACAATAATTGCTGTTGAGTTAGAGATAGCTTTAAGATTACCATTATATAGATGCTTTCCAGTTACAGATGAGTATGCTTGCATAAACTTCTGATATGCTCTAGCTTCATTTGAGATAAGTTTAGCTCCTGTAAGCTCTTTTATCTTCTGCAATATATAAGCCTCTTCATTGCTTATTTGTGATGAAAATATGATACTTTTAGCACTCTTCATAGCCTCTACAGCTCTGTTGAATGCCTCACTATCTTTAGTTACACCTTTATTGGCATAATCAAAACCATATCTTCCTGCACCACAAAGAGAGGTAAACTCAAAGTTGTTTGTTATACGGTAGATCGTATCATTTTTAACTTCATAGTTCATCTGACATCCAGCACTACAATGATGACAAGCAGATGGTATTTTACTCAATTCCCAAGCATTTGTTGTGTACTTAAAGTTTGTATCTACCAATGCTCCTACAGGACATACAGATGCAGCCTCTCCTAAAGTTGAGTAGTTTTTATCTATTTGGGTATTTACAATTTTAGATGAATAACCACCAAATTGTAGTTGAAGTGCTTCATCTCCAGTTATCTCTGTTGATACTCTAACACACTTTTCACACATGATACATAGAGCTGGATCATAACTTACATAACCCCAGTTCTCTACAGGTCTACTTTGATCACGTGCTGTAAATGGTTGTTCAGCAAGACCAAACTCCATAGTTTTATTTTGTAGTTCACACTCACCAGACTTGTCACATACTCCACACTCTAATGGGTGATTTACATTATATAGCTTCATAATACTTTGACGTTCTGCATATAAATCTTCGCTATTTGTTGTAACTACTGCCCCATCTGTTGCTCTCTCTTGACAAGACAATATAGCACCATCTACACCATCTACATTGACAATACACATACGACACGATGCTATAGACTTAACTTTTGTAAGATAACACATAGTTGGAATATATATATCATTCTCACGTGCTATCTCCAATATAGTTTTTCCAAAAGTACTTTTACATACTTTACCATCAATAGTTAAAGTTATCTCTTTACCACTATTTATTGAATTATGAGTACACATATTATACCGCCACCATTGAGATATAGTAACAACGCATACAACGTTCAGCTTCACTTATCGCCTCTTCACCACTAAAGCCTAAGTTTACCTCTTTATTGTTCGTTTTACGTTCATCTGTTTCAAGTTTTTGACTTACTGCTCTTGGAATACCAGGCATCCAACCTGTTATCTTCTCATTTTTATCATAAACTTTTAGTCTATTTAGATGATCTTCCATAATCTCATCATCTATTAATGTACATTTACCATCATATATATATCTACTTATCACAGATGCTGCACGTCTAGCTTGTCCTACAGCATTAACAATGGTCATAGGTCCATACTCACAGTCACCAGCAGCAAAAAGTCCCTCTTTTGAAGTCATATAATCTTTACCATTAGTTAAGATAGAGTTCCATGATGTCATCTCTATATTCCACTCTTCTGGTAAGATTTGAGTATCTAAAGCTTGAGAAACAGCAGGGATAAGATAGTCACACTCTATCTCAAAATCACCATCTTCTATCTTGACAAGTTGAGCTCTACCACCATTAGGATCAGGTACAAGTTCAAAACGATTTACTTTAAGTTTAGTAATCTTCTCACCATCATCAAAAATCTCTTCAATAGCAGAGTGGAAGATAAACTCAACACCCTCTTCTACTGCTTCATGATACTCTTCATAAGTTGTATTACGGATAATGGTCTTCTCATCACGACGATAAAGCATAATAACTTTTTTTGCACCCTCACGAATAGAACATCTTACAACGTCCATTGAGGTAAATCCACCACCAACACATACAACTACTTTATCTTTAAGCTCATTAGATGCTGATGAACCTATATTGTATTTACTCCAAAGATTTACTTTGTCAAGCATACTAATAGCTCCCCAGTATCCACCCATTTTAGGATTTTCATTAGATGCACGTACTTTTTTAGATAGTCTTGCACCAAATCCTAACATAGTTGCATCATACTCATCATATATCTCTTTAAGACGATTAGCATCTACTCTATGATTATTGGTAATACTTACTGTTGGCATTTGAAGTACAAGTTCAATATCTTTATTGTACTTATCTACAGGCATTCTATATTCAGGAACACCAACTGCTACTTCACCACCATTTACAGGAAGCTCTTCAAATATATCTACTTGAATACCCTCTAAAGCTAAATAATACGCAGCTGTAAGCCCTGCTGGACCTGCACCAATAATAGCAACTTTTTTACCATCATTTCGTGGTTCTTTAGGCTCTCTTGGGTGTAGCCACGGTATCTCATGGTCTGTCTCATAGTCTGCACCTATACGCTTAAGCTCCATAATAGAGATAGGCTCATCTAAGTTTGTACGACGACAAGCATCTTCACAAGGGTGAGGACATACACGCCCACAAGTGTGTGCTAGTGGCATTGTCTGTCTAGTTGCTGCTAAAGACTCAGTAAACACCATATCTCTTACACCTTCAATATATGCTGGTATATCAACATGAGCTGGACACATATCTGTACAAGGTGCTGTTACTTTTGCGATGTATGAAGTATTTCCATTATAGTGTTTTGATGGAACTTGAGCATCTATACACGTATCAAACTGCTCTTTATAGTGTTCCATTAAATCTAAAATAGGTTTAGGTACTGTTTTACCAATCTCACACTTAGATGTAGTCATCATAGTTTTAGCTATCTCTTTAAGATGGCTAATATCATCATGACTTCCCTCTCCTCGTGCTATTTTATCTAGTAGGTCATACAGAATTCTACCACCCCATCTACCTGGCGCACAACGTCCACATGCCTCTGAGTACTCTTGGTACTGAGCAGCATATTGACTTGCCAACTCAACAGCATCTATATCTTCATCAAAGATGGCTACACCATCCCAACCAATAAATGCTTTTGAGTTTGTGTCACCATAATAGGTTTCAGGTAGTTTAAACCCTGTTTCAACCCACTCATCAGATGACTTACCACGATTATCGATAAGCTCATCTTGCCAAGTGGAAAATACTATGCCTGACACTACTAGGCCTTTTTCTCTTCAGTAGAATTATCTTCTACCTCTTTTTTATCTATCTCTTCTTCAACAGCTTTTTTAGTTACTTTTTTTACTACAATTGTCCAGTCAACTTCATTGAATTTAAGTGAATTCATAAGCTCATATCCTAACTCTTTCACAAAGTCTGCTGATTTTTGGATATGTGAAAAGTCACCAACTTCAAAGATGAAAATAGCAACTTCACCATCTTTTACACCCTTTTGTAAAAGCTCTTCCATTCTGTCATAAAAGTTCTCTTTTAAATCTCTTAAATCATAACGTTTCATTATCTATCCACCTCTCCAAATACGATATTTGTTGTACCAATAATTGTTACAACATCTGCTATATATGTACCTACAAGTAACTTTTGAAGAAGACCTGTATGGAAGAAGCTAGGAGCTCTACATTTAAGTCTGTAAGCGTAAGGTTCACCTTCAGATTTAATGTAGAAACCAAGTTCACCTTTTGGTGATTCAGTTGCTACATATACTTCACCTTTTGGTGGTCTCATACCTTGAGTAACAAGTACAAAGTGTTGCATAAGTGCATAGTTTTGTGTCATTATCTCCTCTTTTGGTGCAGAGATATATTGAGGAGCATGAGCCATAAGTTGAGGCTCAGTATCATCATACATAGGGATAAGCTGTCTTAATATACGTGTAGATTGTCTCATCTCTTCCATATATAGTTTATAACGTCCATAAGAGTCACATCTATCAGATACAGGAATATCAAAATCAAGCTCTGAGTAGAGTTCATAAGGCTCCTCTTTTCTAATATCCCATTTAACACCTGAACCTCTCAACATTGGACCAGTACAACCCCAAGATAGTGCATCTTCAGCAGAGATAACACCTACATCTTCAAGACGCATTTTCCAGATACGGTTTTCTGTAAGAAGTGCTTCATAAGTGTGTTCAAGTTCATAATCAACTTTATCACAAAATGATGCAAGATTTTTAAGCCAACCTTCTGGTAGATCCAAAGGTACACCACCAATACGTACAGCAGAGTGAGTAAGTCTAGCTCCACAATAATCTTCCATCAAATCCATTGCAAATTCACGTTCACGGAAAGCATATAAAAATACTGACATAGCACCAACATCAAGAGCATGTGTTGCAACAAAAAATAGGTGAGAAATAACACGGTTAAGCTCTAAAAGTGCTGTTCTTATAACTTGCGCTCTACGTGGTGCTTCAATACCAAGAAGTTTTTCAACTGCCAATGCATACGCATAGTTGTTTGAAGTTGAAGCGATATAATCAAGTCTATCAGTTGTTGGCAAAAACTCATTATATGTCATATTTTCAGCCATCTTCTCAATACCACGATGTAGATAACCAATATCTGGATATGCTTTTACAACCTGCTCACCTTCAAGCTCAAGAACAAGTCTTAACTGTCCGTGTGCTGATGGGTGTTGAGGACCGAAGTTGATAACCATAGTATTGTCATCACGCTCAAAATTGAGGTTTTCAAAAAATGGAGTTAATTTATTGGATACTTGCATACTCTCCCCTATCTTCTCTCATCTAACTGTTTAGATGATTTTTTATTGTAATTAACTAGTAGTGTTTCACTATATTCTATATCTTTTTCTTCTGTAGAGTAATCTGCACCAAATTCCACTTCATAACCAACACGAGAGAAACGTTTTGTATCTTCAACATCTATTTTTGCTGGATCTCTGTTTTCAGGTCCAATGATATCTCTATACTCTTTACCAAAGATTTTATCTACCTCATACCAAGAAGCAAACTCATCACCTTGAAGTGGATAAGTTTTAAGTAGAGGATTTCCTTCCCAATCATCAGGCATAAGAATACGTTTAAGGAAAGGGTGATTGTTTACTTTGATACCAAACATATCAAATATCTCACGCTCTGCAAAGTTTGCCGACTTAAATAGTGGCTCAACACTCTCTATGGCTGAAGCATTTGCCAAACGACAAACAACTCTTACTCTCTTTGCCTCTGTAATGTTAAGAAGTTGCCAAAATAGTTCAAACTCATTATCTTTTGCTAGGTAATCTACTGCTGACTGTTCAGAACACTGTGTATATCCACACTCTTCTTTAAGTATTTTCAAAACTTTGAAATTATCTTCAGGATTGATATGTAGTACAAGCTGTCCTATCTCTATATAACTCTCTTTAACATCACCAGCAAGAGCCTCTACAACAGATACAAAATGCTCATCTTCTACCTTCTCTCTAGGTACACGTGGCACAACATGAAATCTATCTGTATAGTAAGACTTTTTTTGGACATTGTCTTTAGGAACATATTTTCTCATTATATTAACCTCGTTCTTTTTTTACCAGTTTGAGTTGTCAAATCTTGTTTAGTATTTTTCTTCATATCTGCTGACTCTCTTCTTATCTTCTTTTGAAGCATCATAAGTGCATACTGAAGTGTCTCTGGTCTAGGCGCACATCCAGGCAAGTAGATATCTACAGGGATAATTCTATCTACTCCTTGTACTGTTGCGTATGTGTTAAACATACCACCTGTATTTGCACATGAACCCATAGAGATAACCCATTTAGGTTCAGTCATTTGGTCATACAAACGTCTTGCAAATTCAGAGTGTTTTTTAGAAAGAGTACCTGCCAATATCATAACATCTGCCTGTCTTGGAGATGCTCTAAAGATAGTACCCATTCTATCGAAGTCATAACGTGATGCTCCAGAAGCCATCATCTCAATCGCACAACATGCGAGTCCATACGTTAGAGGCCAAAGTGAATTTGAACGCCCCCAGTTTACCAGTTTGTCCACCGAAGTCAATGCTATCGGTAAGCCTGCAGTTGAGGCATAATTTACTTGATGCTGTGCCATTCAAGTGCTCCTTTCTTCCATGCATATACGAAACCTATCGTAAGTAATAGTATAAATAGTATCATCTCTGTAAAACCAAACCAACCAAGTAGTTTAAAGTCAATAGCCCATGGGAACATAAAGATAATCTCTACATCAAACAAGATAAACAAAAGTGCTATCAGGTAGAACTGTGCTGAAATAGTGTTTGGTTGCTTTGTTACCTCTGGTCCACATTCATAGATACTTAGTTTAAGCTTTTCAGTATCGAGTCGTGCCATCTTTCTTGAAACAAAACGAGCTGCCCACAGTGTTGCTGGGAACGCTATAGCCGTTAACGCGAATAAAACAAATACACCAAAATATGGATGTTCTGTAATTACATGAGTCATATTAATCCCTTAATTTTTTTCATCAATCCCCCACACACCATCAAAAGATGGGTAGAGAATACTCAGAATATTAGCTTTATAATAACCTAAAGATGATTAAAATATTTTTGTGTTTTAGTGCTTTTTATGATTAGTTTTAGCGATGTAACTATGTGAAACAAGAAAAAAGAGTTCTAGGAGATAAATATAAAGATAATCTTGAAACGATATTAAAATCTTCTGAGAATGAAGAAATAACAAATTTTATATAGTAACCAATAAATTACCTAATGGCAATTTATTGGTTATCTTCAGTTATTATGTTTAAAATCAGCTTTACAATAAAAAATAAATCTGATATAATCACTCTATGGCTAAATCAAAAAAGAAAAATTACACTAAAGTGATTGATGAAAAATTTATAGTTCCCTATGTTAATGGTGGTGGAATCATTAAATTTGAAGCTTGGGAATATGAAAACCTCATTGTTAAATACAATATGGTTTACATCAATAGAAATATATTTCCAAATGATAATGGAAGAGTTATGGGGTACGATAATAGTCACGACTTTCATCATAAACATTATTTTGGACAAATAACTGAACTTGATGATTTTATAAATTATCAAGAGTTAGTTCAAAGATTTAAAAATGATATAAAGGAGTTTATAACATGGTAAATATTCAAAATGGAACAATAGAAGATTTTTTTGATTCTGCCTTACATTCGGCAAAACAAATTGATAATAATGAAAAGGTAACTCCAAAACATACAATTTGGATGGAAACAAATGATTTGTTAAATATTCTCAAACCACAAAGAACTAAATTAATACAATATCTTAAAAATAAAACAAAAGTATATTATAGTGTCATACTTGATGAACTTCAAAAGTCTCCATCAAGTTTAAATCAAGATTTAGAACTTTTATCTAAATATCAATTAATAGATATATTAAAAGAACCAAATGCTGGACATGGGATTAGAAAAATTATAAAACCTCTATATTTAAATGAAGAGATAGAATTTAGAGCAACTTTATAGCAAAGAATAAACACTTTAAAATTATCTAGTTTTTCTATTTCTCTCTCCCCTTGCTTTTGAGACTAAGAAAGAACCTACCTCTTAAAATCAATAAGCTACCTAAAGTTTAGGATATATAAAAATTTTCTCCTCTATGAGATAAAAGTAAAATCTTCTTAAATCTTAAATCCCATACTCTTAGAGCCTTCAAAACTTGAACCTAGCTCTTTTTCTATCTCTTCTAAAAAGTCTTGGTTTGAAAATAGTGACTCATCTCTTACTGCTACTTTATAGGCTGTGTTTTTTATGATGAGATTTATCTGTCCACCTGTTAGTTCATATCTTGAAAGTACCTCAACATCAAAATCTTCTGTATAGTCAGCACTCTCAGGTAACATAAATTGCCAAAGTCTTAAACGCTGTTTTTTATCTGGTTTTTTAAACTCTATCTTGTAATTAAAACGGCGTGAGAATGCTTTATCTATATTTCCAAGGAGATTTGTAGTGGCTATTAGTATCCCTTCAAACTTCTCTATCTGTTCTAAAAAAATATTTTGCATCTGATTGTGCATCTTATCTGCTGAAC
>JALUBF010000048.1 GCA_027045015.1 Sulfurovum sp. | reverse complement strand
ATTACCCTACAAACCTTAAAGGTGTTTTGAGTTCTGCTTATTTTGATGCGAGCAAAGAGGGAAGTATGCCTCTGTTTTATTCACTATTTGTTCGTTTTGAAAACTATCATGATTTGTTAGCTTCAGATACAACAAAATGGTTTAAAAGAATGGTTTCAAAATATGGAATGCTTAGTAAGAATTATCATGAAGGTGTTTATAAAACTGTTGCAGCAGGAGATAGAGAACATATCTATACCTCACAAACAGAAATACGAAAATTCTTAAAAAATCAAAAAGACAAAATAACAAGCAGATACATAACGGTAAATAATCATGTCTCTATTTTTAAAAAAAATGCGTCAGTATTTAATAAAAAAAGCACCTCTTTATTAAAAGTGGCACAAAATACTTTTCGCCCAGCAAAAGGAGATTATGATTATAATCCAAAATTCCCTGTAGGAATACCAGGGTCATATCAAAATCTTCACTATAGAAAAGCGATTTCAACTGAAATTTTACAAAGTGCTTTCTCTGATGGAAATGACAAAACACATTACCTTTTCCATGGTGTTTGGGAAAGTGTATATGATCATGAAAATTCTCACACCGATCCTCGCTTTAGAGCTGATGTTATGAAAATATTTCCATACATCGTTGATGGACCAATAGAACCATTTTATGAAACAATTATTTTAGATAATAATGCTTAATTAAATAATCAATAGGATATAAAATGCAAAATAAAACAATAGATTTCGATACATATTTAAAAGGTTTTGATTACCAAGAGCGTCAAGATATGAAAATACAGATGCCTGAACTCTTTGAACTCTACGCAAAAGGTGAAGCACAGGTAATAGACATCCGTTTTCATGAAGAGTATGAAGCGTGGCATATTGGTTTTGGAGACCATATTCCACTCAATGAGCTACCAGATAGACTTGATGAAATAGATAAGAATAAAACTATTGTTACTATGTGTCCTCACTATGACAGAGCAGAAATTGCACGCCTTTTTTTAAAACTCAAAGGTTACAATGCTCGCTACTTAAATGATGGAATGTTAAAAGTCGTTGACTATCTTCGAGGTGATAAAGCACGAGATTATATGAAAAAACTTCAAGGAGCAAAATAATGCAAGCGTTTATAAAGAATGTAATTCCAAGTGAAATGAATAATATGCGTATAGAGATTGATGAGTTTATAGAACTCTATAATGAAGGCAAATGTGAACTCGTTGATGTTCGTGTACCAATGGAGACAAAAGTATGGCAAGTGAACTTTGGACTTAAAATACCTGCAAATGAAATGCCTGAACGACTCAATGAACTACCAAAAGATAAACTCATTGTTGTGGCTTGTCCAAAATCAGACCGCTCAAATATGGCACGAATGTGGTTGGCGACACAAGGTTTTGAGGTAAAATATTTGAGTGGCGGGCTACTAGGATTGATGGAGCATCTAAAAGGTGGCAAAGCAAAAATGATAAAGCTGTAAAAAATGAGTCCTGAACTTATACATTATGCCATCTACTTCTTTTTAACACTCGGTCTTTCTACCCTCTTTTCCATGGGTGGGGTTGGCTCTGCCATCGGGCTTGTTCCTATCTTTTCTATGATGGGAATGCCCATAAATTTGGCAAAGGCCATTGGGCTTTTCATAAACTCTGCTTCGACAATAACAGCATCATTTATGAACTTTTTTCGTGGAGTTTTAGATATAAAATTTGCTATTCCACTTATAATTTCAATTATGATTGCAACGCCTATTGGTGCGTGGATGAGCCAGTATGTGCAAAAAGAGGTAGTTGAGTGGATACTTGTGGCATTTTTACTTGTAAGTGCCATACTTCTACTCTTTAGTAATCGTGAACAAAAAGTTGTTTATGACAAAGCTTGGGTTCTTTATGTCATCGGTGCTGTTGTTGGGTTGATTTCTGGGACTATTGGAGTGGGTGGTGGCTCACTCATAATGCCGTTGCTTATTTTACTTGGTTTTGATGCAAAAAAAGCGGCGTATGCCATTAGTTTTGTCATTCCGTTTTCAACACTTGGAGCATTTGCAACCTATCTTTCATTTGTAGATATGGATTGGGTGCTACTTAGCGTCGTTACCGTTGCAGCCATCATCGGCGGTTATATTGGTGACTTTATTATGCACTACCGTCTAACACCGAAGCAGGTTAAAAAACTTATTGCCGTAGTTTTATTGTTACTCTCGGCTAAAATGATTTATAAACTTTTAGGATTTTGATACTCCACCCCATAAATGAGGTGGTTTTACGCTATTAAGTGATAATATGATACATATAATGAAAAAAATTGCAGACTGGATTGTTGAAAAACATTTGAAAATTATCTAGTATAAGAATTTTATGTATATGGCCGGGAGAGGGGGATTCGAACCCCCGGAGGTATTACCCTCACCGGTTTTCAAGACCGGCACATTCGACCACTCTGACATCTCCCGACAATGAAGTGTTAAAATTATATCTTAAGTAGATAAAATTTAACTGATAAATGGAGGAGCCAACCAGACTCGAACTGGTGAATAGCAGATTTGCAATCTACGGCCTTACCAACTTGGCGATGGCTCCATAATAAAGTGGTGCCCGAGGCCGGACTTGAACCGGCACGGTCGCAATGACCGGGGGATTTTAAGTCCCCTGTGTCTACCAATTCCACCACTCGGGCATATTGGCACCAAATTATTAAAATTATGGAGCGGGCGAAGGGAATCGAACCCTCTACCCCAACCTTGGCAAGGTTATGCTCTACCGATGAGCTACGCCCGCATATCCATACAATCTAAAGAAACTCTTTAAAATTGGAATATGATTATAGCCTAAATTTTTTTAAATGTAAATAGTATTTGTGCTATAATTTAAAAAATTTTAATAAAGGCTCAAAATCATGAGAAGTAATGAGATTAAAGAGGGGTTTGATAGAGCTCCACATAGAAGTTTGTTAAGAGCAACTGGTGTAAAAGATGAAGATTTTAGTAAACCATTTATTGGTGTAGCTAACTCATTTATTGAGATTATCCCAGGGCATTTTTTCTTAAATAAAGTAGCAGAGGTTATTAAAGAGGAGATACGTGCAAATGGATGTGTACCATTTGAGTTTAATACTATTGGTGTAGATGATGGTATCGCTATGGGGCATGATGGTATGTTATACTCTCTTCCAAGTCGTGAGATTATAGCAAACTCTATAGAGACAGTTATGAATTCACATAAGTTAGATGCTATGATAGCTATACCAAACTGTGACAAGATTGTTCCAGGTATGGTTATGGGTGCTTTACGTGTAGATGTACCTACTGTATTTGTATCTGGTGGTCCAATGGCTGCTGGTCATATGAAAGATGGTACGCCTATTGACCTTGCTACAGTATTTGAGGGTGTTGGTGAGTATGAAGCTGGTAACATTACTGAAAAGACTCTTGTAGAGATGGAGTGTAATGCATGTCCTAGTGGTGGAAGTTGTTCTGGTATGTTTACTGCTAACTCTATGAATACACTTATAGAGGCTATGGGTATTGCCTTACCAGGTAATGGAACTATATTGGCATTGACTCCAGAGAGAACAGAGCTTTACAAAAAAGCAGCACGTCGCATATGTGAGATAGCTAAAGCTGATAAAAGTGAACGTGAAAAGTTTCGTATAAGAAATATACTCAATGAAAATGCTGTACGTAATGCCTTTGCTGTAGATATGGCTATGGGTGGTTCGTCAAATACTGTACTTCATATGTTAGCCATAGCTAAAGAGGCAGATGTTGACTTCAATCTTAAAGATATTAATGAGATTTCAAAACGTGTATCACATATTGCCAAAATATCTCCATCATTAACAACAGTACATATGGAAGATATCAATAAAGCTGGTGGAGTAAATGCTGTAATGCATGAGATGATGAAACGTGGTGATAATATATTGCTTGACAATCTATCTATATCAGGTGAAACACTCTATGAAAAAGTAAAAGATGCAAAAATATTGGATAGTAATATTATACATACTATAGATAATCCATATTCTAAAGTAGGTGGACTAGCTATACTTTATGGTAACTTGGCAGAACAAGGTGCTGTCATAAAAACTGCTGGGATTATTGGAGATAGATCTTTTACTGGAACAGCTGTATGTTTTAACTCACAAGATGAAGCCATTAAAGGTATATTAGCAGGTGAAGTTAAAGCTGGTAATGTTGTAGTTATCAGATATGAAGGTCCTCGTGGTGGTCCAGGTATGCAAGAGATGTTAAGCCCTACATCGCTTATTATGGGTATGGGACTTGGTGACAAAGTAGCACTTATTACTGATGGTAGATTTTCAGGAGCTACTAGAGGAGCAAGTATTGGTCATGTTAGTCCAGAAGCAGCAGAGGGTGGACTCATTGGACTTCTTAAAGATGGTGATGAGATACACTTAGATGTTGATAAATACATCTTAGAGGCACACTTAAGTGATGAAGAGATAGCTTCAAGACGTGCAGAGTTTACACCTTTAGTTAAACCTCTTAAAAGTAGATGGTTAAGACAATATAGAGCATTGGTAACAAATGCTAGTTCAGGTGCTATACTAGAAGCAGAATAATAAAAGGAGCTTTTAGCTCCTTTTATAGTCTATTTAATACTAGGTCGTCTAGCACATCTATATCGTTGAGAATAGAATGCTTTACTTAACTTGGTTATAACTACTTTTCTTTTTGCTGAAGAGGCATGAATAAATTTACCATTTCCAATATAAATACCAACGTGATTTACATATCCTCTATGATGTCTTGATGTATCAAAAAATATCAAATCACCCCTTTTTAAATTTTGTCTTGCTATATATTTACCATATTTAGATTGAGCTATTGCTCTTCTTGGAATCTTAATACCATTTTTCTTATATACATAACTTGTAAGACCTGAACAATCAAAAGTATTGTGATTACCTGTAGCACCCCAAACATAACGTCGTCCAAGTTTCTGTTCAGCCATAGATACAACTTTATTTCCTACTCTTGAGTGTGAATGGTTAAAAAAGATATTGGCAAAAGAGAACCAACTTTTTTTCTCTTTATGTTTTTTGATTTTAACTATATGTTTTCTCTTTTTCTTAAGTGATCTCTTTTTTAATTTGGAGATAGATGCTAAAAATCTTCTATTTAATTTTTTATTATGTTTTACTAATTTTATTTTTTTACTAATTTTTCTCTTTACTAATTTATGTTTAGGAGATACTTTTTGTTTTTTATCTAATTTTACTATCTCTTTCTTATCTGGGAAATAGGTATTGGTAGGTACTTTTAGTACTTGTCCTAACTTTAGAACTTCACCTTTTTTAAGTTTGTTTAGTGCTACTACCTCTTCTATGGTTGTATGATTTGCATGAGCTATGGTGT
>JALUBF010000047.1 GCA_027045015.1 Sulfurovum sp. | reverse complement strand
CGAGCAAGATAGAGCAGACCTTAGTGCTAGTTTTCAAAAAGCTGTCAAACTTCATCTACTGCAAAAGAGTAAAAAAATATTTGCAAAAGAGAAGATAAAAGATTTTGCCATTGTTGGTGGAGCATCTGCTAACAAATATATACGAAATAGTTATGAAAAATTGTGCCAAGAGTTTGGTAAAACTTTACATGTTGCTCCACTACACTACTGCTCTGATAACGCTGCTATGATAGGACGTTATGCACTAGATGCTTATGCTAAAAAAGAGTTCATTGAGCCAAATAAAATAGATATAATAAGTACAAAAAAACAACAAGCTAAAATGCTTCTGTAACCATTCTAAAATAGCCCCTATTTCTAAGCCGATTTTAGATAAAATATATACTATATAGAAACTATAAATTTGGAGTACAAAATGGCAGAATATGGTGCTAGTAACATTAAAGTTCTTAAGGGGCTTGAAGCAGTAAGAAAAAGACCAGGAATGTACATTGGTGATACATCTACAAGAGGTCTTCACCATTTAGTTTATGAAGTAGTAGATAACTCTATTGATGAAGCTATGGCTGGTTATTGTGATACTATCAAAGTAACTCTTACTAAAGCTGGTTCTGCCATTATTGAAGATAATGGACGTGGTATTCCAGTAACACAACACCCTACTGAAAAGATATCTGCTGCAACTGTTGTTTTAACTGTTCTTCATGCTGGTGGTAAATTTGATAAAGATACATATAAAGTATCTGGTGGGCTTCATGGAGTTGGTGTCTCTGTTGTAAATGCCCTATCGAAAGATTTGCATCTTACAGTTTTTAAAGATAAAGAGATACATACTCAAAGTTTTAAAGAAGGTATTCCTACTGCTCCACTCATAACAGGAGATAGAACCAATAAACACGGTACTAAAGTAGAGTTCTTCCCAGATGATACTATCTTTACAGAGACAGTAACATTCAAAAAAGAGATTTTGATGAAGCGTTTCAAAGAGCTTTGTTACTTGAACCCTAAAATTACTATTGATTTCAGAGATGAGAGAGATGGTACAAAAGAGATTTTTCATTTTGAAGGTGGTATCAAACAATTTGTAGAAGATATGAATACAAAACAGCCTCTATCTACTGCACAGTTTTTTCAGGGAAAAGCTGATGATATTGAGATAGATATAGCACTTATGTATTGTGATGGTGATTCTGAAAAATCTCTCTCATTTGTAAACAATATCAAAACAGCTGATGGTGGTACACATGAAGCAGGATTTAGAGCAGGTCTTACTCGTTCTATGTCATCTTATATCTCTAAAAATGCCAATGCAAAAGAGAAAAATACAAAGATAACTGGTGAGGACTGTAAAGAGGGGCTTATTGCCATTGTATCTGTTCGTGTTCCTGAACCTCAATTTGAAGGACAAACCAAAGGAAAACTAGGTTCTAGCTACGTTAGACCATTGGTACAAAAGTTCTTCTCTGAAAACTTTAACAAATATCTTGAAGAGAATCCAATAGAAGCTAAAGCCATAATGTCTCAAGTTTTACTTGCTGCACGTGGACGTGACGCAGCTAAACGTGCTAAAGATTTGGTAAAACGTAAAGACTCTATGAGCATTGGAACACTCCCTGGTAAACTTGCCGATTGTCAAAGCAAAGACCCTGAAATTTCAGAGATATACCTAGTCGAAGGGGACTCTGCTGGAGGTTCTGCAAAACAAGGACGCGATAGAGTATTTCAAGCCATATTACCACTCAAAGGTAAGATTTTAAATGTTGAAAAGGCTCGTTTAGAGAAGATTTTAAAATCTGATGAGATTAAAAATATGATTACAGCTCTTGGTTGTGGTATTGGTGAAGAGTTCAATGAAGATAAACTTCGTTACCACAAAGTTATCATCATGACCGATGCCGATGTAGATGGTAGCCATATTCAGACACTTCTTATGACATTTTTCTATAGATTTTTAAAACCTATTATTGAAAAGGGTTACTTGTACCTTGCTCAACCACCACTTTATCGTTACAAAAAGGGTAAAAATGAGATATACCTTAAAGATGAAAAAGCACTCAATGACTATCTTATAGAAAATGGTATCTCGGTTATAGAGAGTAGCACTATGGGTCAATCTGATCTTATTGCCCTATTTAAACTAGTTGCATACTACAAAATGACACTAAAAGAGATAGAGAAGCGTTTTGCACTTCCTGAAGTACTACGCTATATGATAGAAAATCCTGATGTAGTTGGTACAGACAATAAAGCTCTTGCTAAGACGATAGAAGATTATATAGCTAAACTTGGCTACAACATCTTAAGCAAAACAATTACTGATGAGACTATTCACCTATTTGTTCAGACAAATGATGGACTTGAAGAGCTTATAGTTGATGATATTTTATTTACAAATCCTCACTACAATGAAGCTATACATATACACAAAAAGATAGCCGAACACATCACAAATGAGTTTAAAGACAAAGACTTACTTGCTATGTTTGAAGAGGTAGAGAGTTCTGCTAAAAGAGGAGCTTATATACAACGCTATAAAGGTCTTGGTGAGATGAACCCTGAACAACTTTGGGAGACTACTATGACACCTGAGAATAGAACTCTTTTACAAGTTACCATAGGAGATGATGAATCTGCCTCAAATAGCTTTGTACTCTTTATGGGTGACGAAGTTGAACCAAGAAGAAACTACATCGAAAACCATGCAAAAGATGTACAACACTTGGATATCTAATGCTACTATCTCAAAAAGAGGAGAGAAGTAGAAGATTTAGCCTTGCATTAAGAGCAGGAATACCTGTTCTTACATTAGTCTTTCTTGTATTATCAACAACCATATATAACAAATATGATATTTATCTTTCACTAACCAATAGTGTACTTATTGCTGCCATTACATTTATCACTATATATTTTATATATTTTTTAATGAACCTATCTGTACAAGAGACTCTTATAGATTATACTACTCATGGATTTAACAAAAGAACTTTTATTAAAAAACTGCAAGAAAATAATCCTAAAACCATAGCTTGTATAAATATAGAAAATCTACAAGAGTTAAATGAAAACTATAGTTCAGAAGAGATTGATACAATACTATATACCATAACGCAAAGAGTAAATAGTGCTTTTAAACGAAATGGATTTGATAATATCATACTAGGAAGAGACAGAGGATCAGAATTTATAATCGCTATAGATATAGATGCGATATTAGTTAAAACTATTTTAGAAGAACTAGTTCAAGATAATCACTCTATAAATGGTATTGAAATAGATTATAAATTTGCTATTATAAATAATAGTAATCAAAATTTTGAAAAAATAATTTTACAATTACGTGATATTATACAGACCCAATCTACAATAAGAGAAAATAGTCATAAAAATAGTAAAATAGAAGATGCTAAAGAGTTATCCGATATTGAAAAAGCTGTCATAGAGTCTTTGAAAAATAAAAATCTTACTCTATCTTTTAGACCTATACTCAATAACTATACAAATAAGATAGATAGTTATGAGATAGCTACAAAACTGAAAGATTATAACAATAATTATATACTACCTCGTATATTTTTACCAATTATAAATCGTATAGGATTAGGACGAGAGTATGACCTAATATTGGTTAAACATATTATAGATATCTTGCCACTTGTAGATAGCGATATATCTTTTACTTTTAATCTATCACCTTTTTCTCTAAGAGATACACTATTTCAAAATGAAATTTTCTCTTATATCTTAGATAAAAAGATAGATCCTAATCGTCTTATTGTTCAGCTATATGAGAGAAAGACACACCATAATCTAAACAAATACCTAGAGACACTAAAATATTTTAGAGCTAAAGGTATCCGTATATGCATAGATAACTTTGGCTCTTCAAATGCATCTATGGAGTATATAAAATATTTCAAATTTGATATGATACAGTTTGATAGAGACTATGTCTCAAAGATAGACAACAACACAACATATGCTATGTTAAAATCACTTGTAAATATGTCTAAAGATTTACATATACAAACTGTTGCAAAATGGGTAGATAATGATGAACAAAAAGCAAAACTAAAAGAGCTTGGCATAGACTACCTACAAGGTTTTGGTATAGGAAAACCTCTTAATGAGACACAACTAATAGACAAATACAACTAAAGGAAAAATATGAAATACGGTGAAAAAGAGATACAAGAGTTTGATATAAACTCTAAAGAGAACTTTTGGGCAAATGAACATTCAAAAAACTATACTATAAACATAGAACTACCAGAGTTTATGTGCCTTTGTCCACGTTCAGGCTACCCTGACTTTGCGACATTAAAACTATCGTATGAGCCAGATAAATTAGTAGTAGAGCTTAAAGCTTTGAAACTATATATAAACTCATTTATGTATAGACATATATCTCACGAAAACTCTGCAAATGAGATATATGATACACTTTACAATAAACTAAAACCAAAATCTATGAGACTCATAGCAGATTTTAATCCACGTGGGAATGTTCATACTATCATAGAGATAGATAGCAAAAACAACTAATATCCAAGGTACTCATAGAGTACTTTAGATAGTTCTATGGGGCTACAAAGAGTGCTTCAAGACTCTTTACTAGTCTAACTTTGGAGTCCATTATATGAGCTATATTGTTATGCTCTGCTCCTCTTTGTAACTCTTCTGCCAAATTGGCTAAATCTTTTATGCCAATATTGGACAATATACCTTTTAATGAATGAAAATCTTCACTTAATGCCTGAAAGTCATCTCTGCTCATATCTCTTTCAACTCTCTTAGCGTAATCTTTAAGACTAACTATAGCTTGGTCAAACAATTTATGTGAGATTGCATCATTAAAATTATTTTTTAGATGGTTTATAGCCTTATCTTTTAAAACTTTACCATCTTCAACCTCAAAAGAGTTGCTCTCTTCCTCTTCTTTTGTAATGTCCTCTTTTCTAGCTTCCTCTTTAGTCTCCATATCTCTGTTAGCAGGTATATCAGAAGTATCACACAATAGTTTCAATAGCTTACACTCAATATCTTTATACTCAAGTGGTTTCTCGATAAACTCATTCATACCTGCCTCTTTTGCTGAAAGTTTATCATCTTTATATACATTTGCACTCATACATACTATTGGTACATTAGTATCAAACTTTCTTATCTTTCTTGTAGCTTCTAATCCATTCATAACTGGCATACGCATATCCATAAGAATGACATCATATCTATTTGCTCTAGCTTTATCAACAGCTATAGCACCATTTGAGGCTGTATCACAAGAGATAGAAAAGTAATTTTTCATCATCTCTTTTATAAACTCTAAATTTATAGGAACATCATCAACTATTAAGATATTTAGTTTTGAAAAATCAATACTATGCTTTTCTTTATGAAGCTTTTTATT
>JALUBF010000046.1 GCA_027045015.1 Sulfurovum sp. | reverse complement strand
TATTACTCCAACTGTCCAGATAAGAGCATTTTTTACATTTTGAGAAGGGTTTAATGTACCACAGTGGGGACAAGATTTGATGCCTTTTTCTATCTTCCCACCACAGTAGTTACATTTCATCTATCTTATTCTTATGCATTTTTCTATAGAAATCAACATAATTCATATCTCCATTGGCTCTCGCTTTCATAGCATCTCTTGGGTGAGCTACAAATTGTCCTGAAATCATATATGGAATGCTATATCCCCAATCTAACTCTTTTTCCAAAGGAACAATATATTTTTCAATAAACTTCAATACTGGTAATTGGTCATATTTTGCATCATTTAAGTAACTAAGAAGTAGTTCCATAGCACAATTTCCTGCTCCACGTCCAAGTCCAGAGATAGTACAGTCTAAAAAACTTGCACCACAATGCATAGCCTCAATAGTATTTGCAAATCCTAACTGTATATTGTTATGGGCGTGAATACCAACTCTCTTCCCTGATGCATCTGCTACTTTTTTATATCTTAGAGTCAACTGCTTTATCTCTTCAGGATAGAATGAGCCAAATGTATCGGCAAGATAGATAACATCTACATCAGTTTTACTAAGTTTTTCCAATACCTCATCTATATCTTCTAAAAATACTTTAGCTACTGCCATTACATTAATCGTAGTCTCATACCCTTTAGCATATGCCTCTTCTACCAACTCTATAGCCTCATCTATCTGATGAACATAGGTGGCTATGCGTATCATATCTACTACAGACTCACTTTTAGGCAAAAGTTCCTCTTTAACTGTTCGTCCTATATCTGACATTACAGCTATTTTTGTATTTGTATTATTTTCACCAACAATACGTCTAATATCCTCCTCTTTAGAGAAGTTCCACGCACCATATTCATCTTCACTCATAAGTGTAGGAGAGTTATTTTTACCTATCTCCATATAATCTACACCTGCTTTTACACAGGTATCATATACACCCTTTACAAACTCATCTGTAAAGTGATAATTATTTACCAATCCACCATCTCTTATGGTGCAGTCAAAAACTTTTACATCTTCTCTCTCAAGAAGCATAGATCCATGTTTTGTAAGCATGAATATCCCTTATCATAATTAAATTAAAAAATAGTATCGTCTTATAGTTTGTATCTATATTAAAGAGTTACAAATTTAAAGAGAAATGTAGAGTGTTGTATCTTTATAACACTCTACATTATACAGAGTAGTAATTTGCCTTAGGATGTTGAACCACTAATGC
The DNA here is from genome assembly GCA_027045015.1 of Sulfurovum sp. Lineage (GTDB taxonomy): Bacteria > Campylobacterota > Campylobacteria > Campylobacterales > Sulfurovaceae > Sulfurovum. The sequence continues at coordinate 4,229 of JALUBF010000046.1, read as the reverse complement.
TGTAGTACTCTGTTCTGGGTGTATCTGAAATGTCTCACTCAACTCTATACCAAACTCTTCAGGTTTTAACAGATCAAAGATAATACGACTCTGCTCCAAATCTGGACATGCAGCGTATCCAAATGAGTATCTAGCTCCTTGATAACGACGCATTCTTACATCTCGTAAGGTTGCACCCTCATCATCTTTTAAAATACCCAAATCCATACGTATCTGTTTATGTGCTACTTCTGCTAAAGCTTCAGCTAACTCTACTGAGAAGCCGTGTACCATATTGTACTCTAAGTATTTACCTGCATCATAAAGCTCTTTTTCATATGCTGAAAATTTTGATCCAGCACTTACACAAGTTATGCCCAATACATCGTGTCTATCATGTCTAAAGAAATCACTCAATGCTCTATGTGGTTTTCTACCTTGTCTAGGAAAACTAAAGGCATATTTTGCACGACCTTGCACATCTTCAAATGGCTCTTTATTGGCGTTATCATCAATATTCCACCCCTCACTCTCATCAAAAACAAGTAACTCTTGATCATTACTTCTTACAGGATAGTATCCATATATAATAGTTGGTTCAAACATATCTTCATCTATAAACTGTTGTCTTAGACGCTCATAAGCAGGATATACCTTCTCTTCAAGAAGTTTATCATACTCTTTTTTATCCATTTTTCCTTTTTTGTAACCCCAATGCATTCTTATAACAGACTTTTGATTAACCCAATCAAAAACCATATTTAAGTCAAGATTCTCTTTTTGAAGCACTCTTCTACCCCAAAATGGTGGAGTTGGTATAGCTACTTGTTCAGGCTGTTTTATCTCGGAAAAGGGAGGGATTATAATCTCTTTTTTTACCTTCTCTTCTCGCTCTACCATATCTCCAGCTAAACGAGTATCTAACCCTACAGATGGGTCTTCATTATACTTCTCTATACGACTCATAGCCACAACTCCATCAAAAGCATCTCTACAGTAAAAAATAGGACCTTTATAGATAGGACGACAAAAATCATCTACAAAACTACGAGTAAGAGCAGCCCCTCCCATAAGTACAGGTATATCCATATCCATTTGAGCCATTGCTTCAAGATTGTCTTTCATAACAGCAGTTGATTTCACCAACAATCCTGACATACCTATGGCTTGTATACTATTCTCTTCTACCGTTTTCAAATAGGTATCCAAATCTACTTTTATACCTACATTAATAACCTTAAAACCATTATTGGAGAGTATGATATCAACAAGGTTTTTACCTACATCATGTACATCTCCTTTAACTGTCCCTATAACAAGTGTAGTATCTGTCTCTTTCTCCTGCTTTGTAAGATGTGGGTTTAGGTAATCAACTGTCGCTTTCATAGTCTCTGCTGATTGAAGTACAAATGGTAGTTGCATCTCTCCATTTCCAAATAGTTCTCCTACTACTTTCATAGCATCAATTAGTATCTCATTGACAATTTTATCTGGGTGTATCTCATGACGAGCATCTTCAACTAATGGAATCATACGCTCTTTATCACCGTCCATAAGAAGTTTTGCTATCTTCTCCTCATAACTCATAGCCTCATATGCTTCATCTGCACCAGCATCTTCTACCACGGCATCTGCAAAGTGGTCAATGAACTTAAATAGTGACTGGTCATCAGGAGAGAAAAGTAACTCTTCACAAACAGATATGTCATCTTTACTCATCTTTGCAAGTGGTATAATATGTTTAACATTAATAATAACAGATGTCATACCTACTTTTATACAATGATGTAAAAATACAGAATTTAGATAAAACCTAGCTGTTTTTTCTAAACCAAATGAGATATTTGATAATCCCAATGTTGAGCCAACTTCAGGGTGTCTTTTATGTAACTCCTCTATGGCATCACGAGTTTGTATGGCAGCGTCACGATACTCCAAATCACCAGAACCAACAGTAAAAGCTAGCATATCAAAGATTAAGTTACGTGGGTCTATGCCATGACGATTTACAGCAAGGTCATATATGCGTTCTGCTACTCGTATCTTATCATCTTTAGTTTTTGCCATACCAACTTCATCTATAACGAGACAAACAAGAGCTGTACCAAATCTTTTTGCCAAACGACATATATCGTCCAACTTACCTTCTCCATCTTCAAGATTGACTGAGTTGATTATGGGTTTACCACCTATACACTTAAGCCCCTCTTCCATAGTGTGAACACGTGTTGCATCTGGCATGAGTGGCAAAGGTATCTTTTGGTTATACAACTCCATTACTGCACTCATATCTTTAGCACCATCACGTCCTGCAAACTCTACATTGACATCTAAACAGTGAGCCCCATCACGCACTTGAGCCTGTCCTACTTGAAGTGTACCATCATAATCACTAGCTATTATAAGCTCTCTAAATGCTTTAGAACCTGTCGCATTACTACGCTCTCCTATGAGAAGAGGTGCAGGTTCTTGATAAAGTTCTGTAGTATTAAATAGTGATGCTATACTTGGCTCTATACTCCCTGTAGGAGCTTTAGGTTTTATGCTTCCAACAGCTTTTTTTAGTGCTTGTATATGTTGAGGAGTAGTACCACAACAACCACCCAAAAAGCTCACCCCATCAAACTGCGTAAACTCCAACTGTTTATTGGTAAACTCATCTGGTCCCATAGGATAGTAGGTATATCCTCCACGGTTTTGAGGCAATCCTGCATTAGCATGTATAGATATAGGTTTATGCCACAATTCAGACAGTGTTTTAAGATGTTTTTTTACCTGATCTGGTCCTGTACCACAATTAAAACCAAGCGAGATAATATCAAATGGCTCTAAGATAGTTACTATAGTAGTAGCATCTGTACCAATAAGCATAGAACCACTAAGCTCAATGGTAACAGAAACCATAATAGGAAGTTTAACTCCTCTACTCTCATTGGCATCTTCACATGCATGTAGAGCCATTTTTATCTGCAATGGGTCTTGACAAGTCTCAAGCAAGAAAATATCACAACCTCCATCTATAAGTCCCTCGGCTACTATTTTATAGCCCTCATACATCTCATCATAATGTATATGTCCAAGACTTGGAAGTTTTGTCCCAGGTCCCATAGAACCCAACACAAAACGAGGTTGTTGGGGTGTACTATACTCTTCACATATCTCTTTGACAAGCATAGCACCTTTTTTAGAAAGTTCATAAGCTCTTTCACCCATATCATACTCATCTAGTACCCATGGCATAGTTCCAAAAGTATTAGTCTTAATAAGATCAGCCCCTGCCATAGCATAACGTTTGTGAATACGCTTAATAAGCTCTGGTGCTGTATCTATAAGAAGTTCATTACACCCCTCTTGACTTTTACCATTATTATCTATCCAAGCTTCCAAAGGAACTTCTAAATCTTGTATCTGCGTACCCATAGCACCATCTATAACTAGTATCCGTTCTTGTGAAAGTGATTTTATTGTTTCTGAAATTAACACATATTTTCCTATTATTAGACATAAATTATTATCCGAATTGTACCAAAATATAAGAATAAATAAACAATACATCTTTTATAAAAGTTATAAAGCTATTTTTAACTGCTAAACTATATAATATTATCAATTTATAATATTAGGAAATATAATTATGGGACAAATTATTAAAAACACTATCACAGGTAAAGAGATTGAAAAGCCAGACCCAATTGATGTAGAGGTAACATTTGATGGTGGAGTAATGATTACTGAGACTGATGAGTATGGTATCATCACCTATGTAAATCGTAAATTTAGAGAACTTACAGGTTATAAAAAAGAGGAGTTTATAGGGTTACCTCACAATATCAATAGACATCCAGATATGCCAAAAGCTATTTTTAAAAATTTATGGGAGACCATAAAAAAGGGTGGATACTGGGAAGGTATTATTAAAAATATGACAAATGAAGGCAAATATTATGTTGTAAGTGTATCCATAAAACCAAAACTTGATGAACATGGTAAGATTATTGGATATATAGCAGGAAGAAAAATACCCGATAAAGACGCTATGCATGATGCATTAGCTAGATATAAAGAGATGAAAGCCAAAGAGTAATAAGAGATAAATTGATACAATTTTTCCTATTTACTTAAAAAAATAATTTATTAATCTCTTCTCCTGATTTTCTACTTGGTGCTTTGTTGTTGTCAAGGTAACCATCATTGGCAACATCCAACGCTTCCGTTAAAGCTTGAAGTTTCTCATCTGAGTGTTTTCTTCC
>JALUBF010000045.1 GCA_027045015.1 Sulfurovum sp. | reverse complement strand
ATTAGTGGTGTCAAGAGAGGGACTTGAACCCTCGACCTCCGGCTTATGAGACCAGCGCTCTAACCAGCTGAGCTACCTTGACATATTTGGTTAAGAGACGAAATTATATCTTATATAACACAATATGTCAAGAGTAAAAAGAAAAATATATATTTTTATAAAACCTTAGTCTTATTGACTCATATTTATTAAATTTTTTTAAGAAACTTATTGACATATTAAAAAAAAATCACTACAATGCGATTATAAAAAATTAAAAATATAAAGGAGTTACTATGGCATTTGAACCATTAAAAGATAGACTACTTGTTGAGAGAAAAGAGCAGTCTAACCAAACAGCTTCTGGGCTATATATTCCAGATAGTGCAAAAGAGAAACCTCTTGAGGGTAAAGTAGTTGCAGTAGGTCCTGATGCAAAAGAAGATGGTATAAATGTAGATGATACTGTTGTTTTTGCAAACTTTTCAGGAATGGAGATAACTATAGAAGGTAAAGAGTATCTAATTTTACTAAGCAAAGAAGTCTTAGGACTTCTAAAATAATTAAGGAGATATATATGGCAAAAGAAATATTTTTTTCAGATAAAGCAAGAAGTGGTCTCTTTGAAGGAGTAACAAAACTAGCAGATGCAGTAAAAGTTACTATGGGACCTAGAGGACGTAATGTACTTATACAAAAATCTTACGGTTCACCACACATCACAAAAGATGGTGTATCTGTAGCTCGTGAGATAGAACTTCAAGATACTCTTGAAAATATGGGAGCTCAACTAGTTAAAGAGGTAGCTTCAAACACTGCTGATGAGGCTGGAGATGGAACAACTACAGCAACTGTATTGGCACACTCTATCTTCAAAGAGGGTCTTAGAAACATCACTGCTGGTGCAAACCCTATAGAGGTAAAAAGAGGTATGGACAAAGCAAGTAGTGCTATTATCGAAGAGCTTAAGAAAATCTCTAAAGAGGTAAAAGATAAAAAAGAGATAGCTCAAGTTGCAACTATCTCAGCAAACTCTGATAGTGTTATTGGTGACCTTATCGCTGAAGCGATGGATAGAGTTGGTAAAGATGGTGTTATAACTGTTGAAGAGGCTAAAGGTATCAATGATGACCTTGAAGTAGTAGAAGGTATGCAATTTGACAGAGGATACATCTCTCCTTATTTTGTAACAAATACAGAGAAGATGACTTGTGAGTTGGAATCTCCTATCATACTCTTAACAGATAGTAAACTTACTTCACTAAAAGATCTTGTTCCTATGTTAGAGCAAGTTCAACAAAGTGGTCGTCCACTTCTTATAATAGCTGATGACATTGAGGGTGAAGCTCTATCTACTTTAGTACTTAACAAACTCAAAGGTGTACTCAATATCACTGCTGTTAAAGCCCCTGGATTTGGTGATAGAAAAAAAGAGATGTTAAAAGATATAGCTATCTTATCTGGTGCTACACTCATCACTGAAGAACTTGGACTTACTTTAGAAAAAGCTACATTGGCTGACTTGGGTCATGCATCAAGAGTAGTGATTGACAAAGACAATACAGTTATAGTAGATGGTAAAGGTGATACAAATGCTGTAGTAGCTCGTGTAAATGAGATAAAAACTCAAGTAGCCAACACTACAAGTGAGTATGATAAAGAGAAACTTCAAGAACGTCTTGCAAAACTCTCTGGTGGTGTAGCTGTCATCAAAGTAGGAGCTGCTACTGAAACAGAGATGAAAGAGAAAAAAGATAGAGTAGATGATGCACTAAGTGCAACAAAAGCTGCTGTAGATGAAGGTATCGTTATAGGTGGTGGTGCTGCACTTATCAAAGCTAGTCAAGCTGTAAATCTTGATCTTAAAGGTGATGAAGCTGTTGGTGCAGATATTATCTTAAGAGCAGTGTTTGCTCCTATGAAACAGATAGCTCAAAATGCAGGGTTTGATGCTGGAGTCGTAGCAGATAAAATAGCTACTTCAACTGATGCAAACTTAGGATTTAACGCAGCAACTGGTGAGTATGTAGATATGCTTGAAGCTGGTATAATCGACCCATTAAAAGTTGAGCGTGTTGCACTTCAAAATGCTACATCTGTTTCTAGTTTACTTCTTACAACTGAAGCAACTATCTCAGATGTACCAGAAGCTCCAACTCCAATGCCAGATATGCCACAAATGGGTGGAATGCCAGGTATGATGTGAGACACGTAAAAAATGTGAATAGTTTCACATTTTTAGTGTCGAAACCGAAGTGGTGGAGTAAAGCGACCCACGAAGGCAGAAACATCTAAATAAATGACAATAATTTGTCATTTATAGGTTCGAAACCGAAGTGGTCGAAGCGTATGCGTAGCCACGTAGGCAGAAACACGTAAAAAATGTGAATAGTTTCATATTTTTAAGTTCGAAACCAAAGAAGTAGAGGATATAACCTTTGATTCAACTTTTACATCTACATCTTGAACAATAAAAATATCATCTTTTTTCAAATCTCTTAATGCTATACGACTACCATTGACAATAACTTCACCCCACCCCTCTTTAACTTTAAACATAGGATTAGCAAGTTTAAATTGTGTTTCTAACTGAGATAAAGCATTTAAATTTTTTTGAAATATAAAATCTTTTTGCTGTTTAAGTACTACTTGCATACGTGGAAGATTACTCTTTTTATTCTCCAATAAAGCTCTTATAGCACGATAAAATAGTTCCTTATCTTGCATAAACTGCTTCTCTATGGCTTTGAGTTTTTGCTGTGGAGAGGTCTGTTTTAAATGTGAAAACAGATGTATAACTTGTGTCTCTTTTTGAATTAGTTTTTGATTTATTGTATGTTTAAATCTATCTGCTATCTCATCTAAACTATACAATAACTCCTGCATATCTGGTAGTATCATCTCCATAGCTGCACTTGGTGTTGGAGAGCGTAAATCTGCTACAAAATCGCTTATGGGTCTATCTACCTCATGACCTATAGCCGATACAGTAGGAGTTTTCATACCAAATATAGCATCTGCAACTATCTCTTCATTGAAAGCCCACAAATCTTCTGTACTCCCTCCCCCACGACTAAGCACAACTACATCTACTTTAAGAGTATCGGCATAATGTAAAGCTTTAGCTATCTGTTCTTTTGCCTGTGTACCTTGTACTAGAGTATCAACTATAGTTACATCAAGCAATCTCCAACGCTTATCTATAATCTTTAACATATCATGTAAAGCAGCTGAATCTTTAGCTGTTACAAGTGCTATCTTTTTGATATATTTTGGGATTAGTTTTTTTCTTTGAGCATCAAAATATCCTTTATCTTGAAGTCTATTTTTTAGTTGTTCATAAGCAAGTGCCAATGCACCTTGACCATAAGGCTCTATGCGTACACTCTGAAACTGATACTCACCTCTAGGAGTATATACAGAGAGTGAACCATCAACTACTATATGCATACCCTTTTCTATACGAAACTTCATCTTAGCTACAAAAGAACGCCACATAACACATTTTATGGAACTTTTATCATCTTTTATTGAAAAATATAAATGACCTGAAGTGTGGTAAGTTACAGACGCTACTTCACCCTCTACAAGAGTGTGCATAAAAGTAGCTTCAAGAAGTGATTTTATTTTAGTATTGAGTGAACTTACACTCATCATATTTTGAGACATTTCAAAACTCCATAAGGTGTTGTCAACTGACAACACACTATACTTTTTGTGCAACCAATAGTGTAGAGATACCCATAGAGAAAGATTTTGTATATTTCATCTTAAAACCAGCCTCTTCCAACTCTTTAGCCAACATCTCTGTAGTTAAAAACTCCTCGATAGAGTCTGGCAGATACTTATATGCCTCATAATTTTTAGAGATAAATCCACCTACACGTGGCAAGATATTTTTCATACCAAAGTCAACTACTTTATCTACAAGCCCTCTTCTATCTTGCTTTGTAAACTCCAATATAACTACTAAACCATTAGGCTTTAATGCTCGATTAAACTCTTGTAAAGCCTCTACTCTATCTACAACATTTCTTATGCCGTAGCTAATAGATATAACATCACTGCTATTATCCTCTATAGGTAATTTTTGAGCTTTACCTTCAATAAACTCTGCAAAATCTACTTTCTTTCGTGCAACATCCAACATACCTACAGATGGGTCAATACCAACGTATTTATCTATAGTTACACCATTTTTAGATGCTTGTTCTCTCCAGTATATAAGCAGATCTCCTGTACCAGTAGCAACATCTGTCACTTGACCTAGCTCTTTTTTACCAAGTATCTCAAAGGCTTTATCACAACCCTTTTTACGCCATTGGATATCTATACCCATACTCAATACTCTGTTTGCCGTATCATAAGTTGATGCGATATCATCAAACATATGTACAATTTTTTCTTGCTTTTCCTGTTTGTCTGTTAGTTTTTCAATACCCAAGTTTTTTGCTCCATATCATCATATCTACATCTTTTTTACCAGTATGTAGAAATTGTAAATTCATAGTAGTATTATAGGTTAAACTATTTGTAGAAAGCTTAGGTGTCTGATAAATAAGCAACCAATCTACTCTATCTTTCAAAATATTTAACATTCCCTCTCCACCTTCAACCAAAATAAATGATGGCTTCTCTAAAAAATCAAGACTACTACCTATAGTTACATCTCTATCTAAAACATTAAAAAGTGGTATATCTCTATCAAAATTATCACCCTGAGTATATATATGAATATTTGGTGCTTTTGCATTTGTAAAACGACAATCAAGAGTAGGTCTATCTACTCGTACAGTATTGCCACCTATTAGTAGAGTATCGCACACCTCTCTTAACTTATGTACGTGAGTAAGTGAAGCTTTAGAGCTTAAGTACCCTCCACCTATGCGACCATTTGAAGTTTGAGCCAATTTAAAGAGAACAAAAGATCTCTTTTGCCATATAATAAATGGTTCAAGTAATGCTTTAGCAGACTTTTCAAGTATGCCTACTTTAATGAGAGTATTGCCATCATCAACTATCTCTAAACCTCCACTATGCTCTTCTATGGGATCTTTTGTTGCTATAACAATCTCTTTTAGATGAAGTTGTGCCAAAAGTCCTGCACAAGATGGAGTCTTACCAGTATGCGAACATGGTTCAAGAGTTACATATATGCTACACTTAGCAAAAAAATCTTTAGGAAGAGCAAGTAAAAATTGGTGTGCCAACATAGCATCAAGTCTATCAAAATCTATAGTAGTACCACTTATATTCTCATAAGCCGACAAAAGAGCCAAAACTTCAGCATGAGAAGTTCCAGCTTTTTTATGTGCCTCAATAGAGACAATCTTACCATCACATACCACAACAGCACCAACAGCAGGATTTGGATAGGTTAAGCATTGATATTGCCAAGCTTTATTGAGTGCTAGTTGCATATAAAATTCATCATTCATATATAAGCCTTATTGATTTAATATCATATTTTACAACAAAGCTCTACTTTTTAAGATTTATAACTTTTTATATGAAGCTATTTACCATCTCTTTTA
>JALUBF010000044.1 GCA_027045015.1 Sulfurovum sp. | reverse complement strand
GATAAAAACAACTAAAATTTAAAAACTTTCGATATAATTCTAAACTTTTATTGACATTTAGATGAAATAATCTAAAAATTTCCAATAGGAAGGGGGTGCTTTTTTATGCCAGGAATTAAACTAACTTCACGTGATTCATTTGATGATGCGTACAGAAAGTTCAAAAGACAATGTGACAGAAACCTAATCGTTACTGAAGCAAGAGCTAGACAACACTTTGAAACTCAAACTGAAAAGAACAAAAAAGAGAAGATTGCAACTCGCAAGAAAATTCTTAAAAAACTTTTTATGCTTAGAAGATATGAGTCAAGACTCTAGTCCACTCTTTGGTAGGGCTTTTGCTCTGCCACTCATCTTACATTTTATACAAAAACTTTACAAAACTCTTTTAAACTCATTATAGATTATCCTTTTTTCGCTAAAATAACTACATTAATTTTCCAAAGGAAACCCCTATGAGATTTACAACAACATTACAAAAAGATGCTATTAAGATTATGCTACTTGGTTCTGGTGAGCTTGGTAAAGAGGTAGCCATAGAGGCTCAACGTCTTGGCATAGAGGTCATAGCAGTTGACAAGTATGAAAATGCCCCTGCTCACTTGGTAGCCAATAGAAGCTACGCTATAGATATGCAAGATGAGAGTGCCGTTCTTGAACTAATAGAAAAAGAGCAACCTAGTTTTATCTTACCTGAGGTTGAAGCTATCTCTATCTCTGCACTATTTGAAGCAGAAAAGAGAGGTTACAATGTTATTCCAAATGCTGAAGCAGTAAATAAGACTATGAATCGTAAAAATATTCGTGTTTTTGCATCAAAAGAGCTTGGTGTAAAGACATCTGGTTTTGAGTTTGTAACTACACTTGATGGACTCAAAGAGGCATCTGAGCGTATAGGTTTTCCATGTGTCATAAAACCTGTTATGAGTTCATCTGGTCATGGGCAAAGTATCGCTAAGAGTGCTGAAGATATAGAAAACTCATGGGAGATAGCAAAAGAGGCTCGTGGTGATGCGAGTGAACTTATAGTTGAGGAGTTTGTACCATTTGACTATGAGATTACTCTACTTACTGTACGAAATGAGACTGGTACAGTATTTTGTGACCCTATAGGACATATACAAAAAGATGGTGACTTTATACTCTCATGGCAACCAATGCCTATGAGCGATAAAGCACTTCAAAAAGCAAAAGAGATAGCAAAATCTGTAACAGATGGTCTTGGTGGTCGTGGTATATTTGGTGTTGAATTTTTTGTAAAAGATGAAGAGGTTTACTTCTCAGAACTTAGCCCTAGACCACACGATACTGGTATGGTAACACTTATAACTCAAAGTCAAAGTGAGTTTGCTCTACACGTTAGAGCTGTTCTTGGTCTTCCACTTGACTATACTACCTATGGAAGTGGAGCTTGTGGTGCATACAAAGCAAAAAATGAGAGTTGTAACCCTACCCTTGAAGTACCAGATGATGCTTTTAGCGAAAACTCTTTTGTAAGAGTATTTGGCAAACCAGAATCACATATTGGACGTAGAATGGCTGTAAGTCTTGTACTAGATAATGATGTAGAAGTTGCAAAAGCAAAAGCTACAGATATAGCATCACAGATATCAGACAACTAACAGGAGATAAAATATGCGTTTTATAGCTCGTGTTTTTTTACCATTTTTACTACTTTGCTACATTGGTGTAGAGACATATCTCAAACTTCATCATACATCTTTATGTGGTGAAGTTGGATGCAAATTAGCTGGAGAGCTACTAAATTTTAAATCTATTTATTTAAACTACATAGGTATTGGTGGAGTATTTATACTTATGGTATTTGGCTTTTTATCACTAAAAAGTAAAATATATGAAATACTATTTTCTATAGCACTATATGGAGCTATAGCATTTGAAGCAACTATTATTAGCTACCAATTTGTAGCCAATATAGAACCTTGTATCTTCTGTTTAGGTGTCATCTCCTCCTTACTTCTTATAGCTCTATTTTCTCAACCTAAACACTTTGGTATTACACTTGTTACTGTAGTGGCTATATTTGTTGGTATGCATATACTAGGAGTAAGTAAAAATAAAAACTTTATGGTTAAAGATGGAACATACCTCATATACTCAAAGAGTTGTCCTCACTGTAAAGAAGTAAGAGCTTATCTAAAAAAGCATAATATAGACTACTACTCTATCTCTATACAAGAGGCAAGTGCTAGAAATTTCTTAAAGTTTGCAGGAGTTACTCAGATACCTGTAATGGTTCTAAAAGATAGATTAAGAAGAGAGTTTCTAATAGGTGATAAAAATATTATTACTCACTTTAATGATGAAAAATCATCTACTAAAGATAACTCTTTTCAACCAATAGATTCTGGATTCTCTTCAGACTTTTTAAATGCTGGAGATAATGAAGGGTGCAGTATAAGCATTAGTGACACAACAAGCTGTGAATCAAACACTACTCAATAAAGGGATAGATATGAAGATTGTAATACTAGATGCAAAGACTTTAGGTAGTGATTTGAACCTCTCTATATTAAAGAGATTTGGAACATTGACCATTTATGAGAAAACATTAAAAGAGGATAGAGTAGCACATATAGATGATGCAGATATTGTCATCACCAATAAAGTAGTAATCTCATCAAATATTATGGCTCAAACAACAAATCTAAAACTCATCTGTATAGCAGCAACTGGTATGAATAATGTTGATTTAGATGCAGCTAAATTTCAAGGTATCGAGGTAAAAAATGTTAAAGGCTACTCAACAACTTCGGTAGTGCAACATACATTTGCTATGACTCTGTATCTACTAGAGCAGATGGCATACTATGACCATACTGTAAAGAGTAACCAATGGACAAATTCAGGACTCTTTACAGATATAAGTAAACCATTTTATGAAATCTCGGGTAAAAGATGGGGGATTATAGGTATGGGTATGATTGGTCAAAGCGTAGCTCAAATGGCAACAGCATTTGGAGCAGAAGTTAGCTACCACTCAACATCAGGTAAAAACCTACACCACGCCTACCCTCACCAGAGTTTGGAGTTTTTACTAAAAGATTGTGACATTATCTCTATTCACGCTCCACTAAATGATAATACTTATGAACTTATCAATGAGATAAATTTACCATTTATGAAAGAGAGAGCCATACTCCTAAACCTCGGTCGTGGTGGCATCATAGATGAGACAGACTTAGCCTTTGAACTTGATAGACGTGAGATATATGCTGGACTTGATGTACTCGAAACAGAGCCTATGAGTAGAGAGAATAGGCTTAGGGAAGTAAAGCATAAAGAGCGACTTCTCATCACCCCTCATATGGCATGGTCTAGTAGAGAAGCAAGAGAAAAACTTCTTAATGTCATAGTTAAAAATATAGAAACTTTTTTAGAAAAATAAGGATTGAAATGCTTGATGTACTCATCATAGGCTCTGGTGGAGCTGGACTTTCAGCAGCATTAGCAGCTAAAGATATATCGACTGTAGATGGTGTAGGATTAGGCAATGCATCTATTTTAGTTGTAGGTAAAAGCTACCCTACCAACTCTCAAACCTCCATGGCACAAGGTGGAATGAACGCATCTCTTGGAAATATAGATGAAGACCATATAAGCCTACATATAGCCGATACTATCAAATCAGCTCACGGTTTATGTGATGAAGATATGGTACGTCAAATGTGTGCAGATGCCCCAAAGAGCATAGAGTGGCTAGAGAGCATTGGTGTACCTTTCTCAAGAGTTGATAATGGCAAAGAGGGTATCAAAACTATAGCACAAAGACAAATGGGAGGAGCATCTGCCAAAAGAGCCTGTTATGCTCAAGACTATACAGGACTAAAGATACTTCATACACTTTACGATAGTTGTCTTAAAGAGAATATAGAGTTTTTAGATGAACACTACCTTCTTAATCTTGTTACCAAAGATGGCATAGTAAAGGGGGCTACTTTTTTAGATATTCGTACAGGAGAAGTAAAACAGATAGATGCCAAGTCTGTTATAGTTGCTACTGGTGGATACGCCTCACTCTACCATAATTACACTACCAATGCTTATGGTAGCAGTGGTGATGGTGTGGCATCTGTTCTTCGTGCAGGTGGAAAAGTGAGCGATATGGAATTTGTACAGTTTCACCCAACAGCACTTAAAAACTCATGCATACTTGTAAGTGAAAGTGCTAGAGGAGAGGGAGGATACCTTGTAAACTCTGATGGTAAAAGATTTATAGATGAGCTTAAGCCTCGTGATGAAGTAGCTCGTACCATATTTAAAGAGATTACTGATGGGAAAGATGTATTTTTAGACATAAGACATCTTGAAGAGGAGAAGATAATGGAACTTCTTCCTCAAGAGGTAGCTCTTTGTAAATTTCATGAAAATATAGACCCATCTTCTGAACTGATACCCATCAAACCTGTAGCTCACTACTCTATGGGTGGAATAGATGTTGATTATGCTCTTGAAGTTAATGGTATAAAAGGTTGTTTTGCAGTAGGAGAATGTTCCAATGCAAAAGTACACGGAGCCAATAGACTTGGTGGTAACTCTCTACTCGAGATTATAGCTTTTGGTAGATTTGCAGGAGAAAATGCCTATAAACATTCGGTATATGCAAGCAATAAAAAAGCAGACAGAAGACAACTAACACAAGATAAAGAGTATATAGAATCTATCTTCAAAAAAGAAAATAGCATAAACTTCTACAAACAAAGAGAACTTTTAGGCAAGATATTTTATGAAAAAGTTGGCATAGTAAGAGACAATGAAAATCTTACACAAGCTATGAAAGATGTTATAGCTATGCAGGTGATGCAAAAAAAAATGGGGATTAGCGATAAAAACAGAGAAAACAACAGCAACCTTGTTGAGTATCTGGAGTTTCAAAATGCCCTACTATTAGCACCAACTATCATATCTTCAGCCATAGCAAGAGATGAGAGTCGTGGAGCTCACTATAAAGTTGGATTTGAAGAGACAGATGAAGCTTTTAAAAAACATATTGTATTGCAGTGGAAGGATTAGTAATGAAGATAACAATCAAAAGAGATAGAGGATTTGAAGAGTTTCAAATCTCAAAAGCTCTTACTCTTCTTTCGGCTCTTTATGAGATAAAAGAGACAAAAGATGCAACACTTACCTTTGGTGCTGGTTGTAGAGCTTCAGTTTGTGGAGCGTGTTCTGTAAGAGTCAATGGCAAAGAGGAGCTATCTTGCTCATATAAGGTACAAGATGGTGATGTAGTTGAGCCTTTAGCCTACCACCCTGTTTTACGTGACCTAAAAGTAGATAAACAAAAAGCAAAAAAAACGCTACTCAAAACAACAGCATGGTTACACAATTTTAAAGCAACAAATCTTACTCATAAAGATGAAAAACTAACTGAAAGAGAAACAGACTGCATACTATGTGACTCTTGCTACTCTGCTTGTCCTGTATATGCAGTAAATCCTGACTTTTTAGGACCATTTGCTCTTGCACGTGCCTACCGTTATACTCTGGATAAAAGAGAAGATATGCCTAAAG
>JALUBF010000043.1 GCA_027045015.1 Sulfurovum sp. | reverse complement strand
ATTCTATTATAGTTACAATATTCATCTTAACAAACATCTCTTTTGATTGTAAATAACCCAAAAGTGTTCCTCGTAAAAATCCAAAAAAAGTTATGTAAGAGTATAAAATTATCTCATCTTGTAATGCTATATCTTTTAAAAAAGTAGTTGCTATGAAAGTTGATGTGAAATAAATCAAACCTACTAATAATATAGCAGTTATAAAGTCTATACTAAAGCCTATAAATAGTATAAATTTAGCATTTTCATAATTTTGTTTTAACTCTTCTCGTTTGAAAAATCTTGTAACTGCTTCACTACTTCTAGCTGTAAGAAGTGAACTAAATATACCAGCAGTGGACATGATGATAGCCAACTGCCCAAATGTAGCCACTCCAAAATATCTATTTATCAAAAAAAGTTGTAAAAATCCAAAACCAACTGTTATAGCTTGTGTGATATAACTAAAAGATAAATCTTTTTTAAATTTTGAGTTTAGGAGTTTTTTAAGCATTACTCAAGCTTTCAAAATGTTGTTTACGAAGATTAACAAAAGGAAATAAATATTTTCCATTTACCTTCTCTATTTCCAATGATAAAAAATTATTTATCTCTTCATCTAAATTTAAATCAGTAATGATTTCGTATCCTTCTATTATTATGTCATATCTTTGTCTTACAAGTCTGTTACAGTTTAGATTTAAAACATTTATCGTATGTTCTACTCTTTGAGTCTCTAAATCATTAAGTCCTACTTTTGCTATAACTTTTCCATTCACTTCAAAACTAAAATACTTTTTAACATTCAGTTCGGTTGGTTTTATAAATAGTTCTTCATCATAGGCATTTATTTTCTTTAAAGGGCTATGTCCACAACTCACAGGATTGGTATCTGTACTATCTTCTACTCTACCATCTTTTATGCAAGAGAGCATCAAGTTAGTGTACTCAAAAGTTAGTTCTGGATTTAGACTTTTTGAGAGTATATGCTCTATCATTGTGACTTCTTACTAGCTTTAAACTTATTTATTTGCATATCTGCTATTTTTAGTTGTACATAGTCATCTCCATAAATAGTGTTTAGCTTTTTTCTCATACTTTCTAAACTACTATTGTTTACATCTCCACTATTTATGATTTTCATGTACTCTTCTAGCACTCCTAGCTCTTCAACTAACTCCTTAGATGGAAGTGAGGTTACATTCATAATGTCTTCAAGAGCTACTATACTCTGTTTTCCATAGTGATTTATGAAAGGTTTTGTGGCTTCTGTTTTACTAGAGTCTATAAGCCTTATATTCTCTTTTTGAACCGTACTTAAAACCTGTGAACTATGAGTAGTAACTATAAACTGAATAGCAGGAAATATAGTTTGTAAGTCATGCAGTACATTTTGTTGCCAACTAGGGTGCAGGTGCATATCTACTTCATCTATAAGGACAACTCCCTTGGTTGATTGTGAAGCATTTGCAAAATGAGGATTTAACTTAGAACATCTGTATGCTATATCTGCAACCATTGCTAACATACTTTTTACACCATCACTGAGTAACTCTACAGAAAGTACACCTATCTCATCATGTTCTATCACTACTGATGCTAGTTCTGCATCGTATCTTATGTTTTTATAGTTTATGTGTTTCAATGCTATGTTTATACTATCTCTTATATTTTTAAGAAGTATAGTGTTTATAGTCATCATATCTGTAGAGTCAAAGTTTTTACCAGATTGTACTTTTTTTATTATCTCATTATACTCTGCGATACTACAGTCTATAAACCATTTTTCAAACTCTCTATAGTTTGAAGCAGGATTCAAACAGTCATGATAGCCGTAGCTTCTTGCCTGACTCTCTTTCGTTGTTTTTGTAACTTGTAGGTTTTTCCAAAGTCGTCCTGTTCCATAGTATGCGACTATAGGTAAGTCCACACTATTATGACTCTTCTCTTCTGTTAGCTTTTTATAGTTTTGTTTAGCATAGTTTTGTAGTTCTTTTGTATCTTTTGTTGTAGTAGATGAGCCTTTACTTGAAAGTTTTCGGTCTATAGAATGTTCACTGTTTTCAAAAGAAAACTCAGCGTTTAGTTCGATGGGGTACAAAGGTTCAGAGTACTCTTTTAGTATAGTAGCGTCTAAAGATTTAAAACCCTTATTTTTCCCTAATGGAAAACTTCCAACATAAGTTCCAAAAGCTATTGAAATAGCATCTAAAATAGATGTTTTACCAGCACTATTGTTTGCGACAAGTACTGTTAGTTTTGCATCGAAGTGTATTTCATACTCTTTGAAGTTTCTAAAGTTTTTTATGCTTAGTTTGTTTATTTTCATATTATTGTAAGCCATTTAATTCTATTGTTTGTTTAGCTATAAAATAACTATCTAAAGGTTTGATGTTACCATTAGCCACCTTTAACTTATCAAAAACTTTTTTATCTTTTATATGTAAAGAATATATTTTATCACTATCTAGTAGCACTCTTAAATTTTTATCATCAAAAGCTCTTAAATTTTCACTATTTATTATCTGTGTAAATGGCTTACTTTTTATAACTTTATTAAACTCTTTCACAAATTGTTTTATTTTTGATATTTGCAATATTTCTGTAAAACTATTTGTAATTATTTCAAAAGATTTAATAGTGTCTATCACAATTACTTTTTTTAAATCCTGTATCATCTTAGAATATTGAGTATTTTCAAAATATCTGTTTATATCTATATTTAAAGTCTTTATATCTTCAACAAACTCTTTAATAATCTTATCATTACTATCAAATTCTTGTATATCTACAGCAAAGCTAGAGGCTCTTATTTTATATTTTGGTTCATAGTTTACATCATTGGCATATTGAAATAATGAATGTGCAAATGTAGTTATTTTATCATTTTCTTTAAATGATATAACTTCAGGATTTAAATCTTTTCCATCTACAACTACACTTAAAGTAGAAAAATTTTCTTCTATTTTTTGTGACTCTACTATAAAACCATCTTTTTTTAGATACATCACTAAACTTTCAATATCCTCAAATATTGTATGTGTTATATCATGATCAATCACTTCATAACCACTATCTACTATACTCATGTTTTTCTTTGATATATCAACAGCACCCTTCGATAAAAGCTCTTCAAACATATCCGTATAATTTGAACTATCTTTTAAAGCTCTAAAATAAAACTTATTTTTATCTATATCTTTATAAAAGATACCTTTAAATTTTATTTTATTTCTTGATGATTTGATAGTTATTTCATAACTTATTTTCATTTTTTTACCTTGATGTGCATAGGTACCATATTTATACCATGTTTTTGTAAGTAATTATCGAAATCAATTTTCGTATCTTTAAGATAATTTATACCTATAGTTTTTAAATTTAACAACTGTTCTACATCATCTTCATCAATATTTTTAATATCAATAAGATAATCCTCCAGTATCTCTTCTACTCTTATTTTATCTTTTATTTGATAAAAACAAAATCCTATTTTATACCATGGTAATATACCAGAAGCCAAAGATTTTAAAGTAATATGTTGGATTGAAGGGTAATCCTTTTTTAGATTATATATACTACTTGTGATAATTGATTTGACTATACCTATTGATTGATATTTTTTATCTAAAAATATATCACTAATATACATGACTTCATCATTAAAACAAAACAATGCTTTAGAGTTTTGTTTTAAAATATCTTTGTTATCTTGTTGAATATTATGCCACTTGTGTACAAATGAAATTCTTGGTGGATAGCTTCCAACTTTTTCACTTTTTATAAAACAATTTAATTCATAAGTATCACTTTTTAAGATAGCTACAGATAGATTTTCATTTGATGTACTATATATATCTTTCAAAAGCTTAGTATATGTCATCTGTTATAGTCTTCCATCACTATCATCTAAAATAGATTTTATATCATAAACAACTTGTTTGGTGTTATTTAGTTTCATATTTTTATACTTATCATGTGCAACTGCTAAAACAACTGCTTCATACTCATCATTATTTACATCTTTAACTAAATCAAGATTATATTCTCTTTTAACTTCTTCTTTATCAGCCCAATAGTCAGCGACTTGCACATCACAACCATACTCTTGAAGCTCTTTTATAACATCTATCACTCTGCTATTTCTTATATCTGGACAATTCTCTTTAAAAGTTATACCCATTACAAGTATTTTAGAACCCTCTATCTTATGACCTTTTTTTATCATCAGTTTTATGACTTGAGAGGCTACATAGATTCCCATGTTATCATTGAGCCTTCTTCCTGCTAGGATTATTTCAGGGTTATAGCCTACTTCTTGTGCTTTATGTGTTAAGTAGTAAGGATCAACACCTATACAGTGCCCACCTACCAGACCTGGTCTAAATGGCAAGAAGTTCCACTTTGTTCCTGCTGCTTCTAGCACTGCGTTTGTGTCTATGTCTAAACGGTTAAATATCATACTAAGTTCGTTTACAAAGGCAATGTTTATGTCGCGTTGAGAATTTTCTATAACCTTTGCCGCTTCTGCCACTTTTATAGTAGGTGCTAAGTGAGTTCCTGCTGTGATGATACTTGCATAGAGTTCATTTACTTTTTTTCCTATCTCAGGAGTTGAACCTGCCGTAACTTTGAGTATCTTTGTTACAGTATGTTCTTTATCTCCTGGATTAATTCTTTCTGGAGAGTAACCACAAAAGAAATCTTGGTTAAACTTCATACCTGAAAACTTTTCAAGAACAGGAACACACTCTTCTTCTGTAGCACCTGGATATACTGTACTTTCATAGATAACTATATCATCTTTTTTAAGAACTTTACCTATAGTCTCACTTGCTTTTATAAGTGGAGTTAAGTCTGGTTTTTTGTGTTTATCTATCGGGGTTGGAACTGTTACGATGTAGATATTACAATCTTCTATATCTTTCGTATCCTTACTAAACAACATACCATTAGAGAGTGCTTCGTTTACTTGTGATTCACTCAACTCAAGAGTTCTATCCACACCACTCATAAGCTCATCTATTCGCCACTGTGCTATATCAAAACCTACTACTTTATATCTATTACTAAAAGCATGGGCTAATGGTAAACCCACATACCCTAAACCTATTACTGCTATTTTACTATTTTGCATTATCTCTTCCTTTGATGTCATTTATATACCACTCTATTGATTCCACCAATCCCTCTTCAAGTGTATGAGTTGGATTATAACCTATACTGTTTTTTGCTTTATCTATATTTGCATTTGAGTGTCGTATATCTCCTGCTCTAAAATCTCTATAGATAGGTTTAGGGACATCTAAGTTTTCAACATTTGACTCAAGTCCACTTTTTATAGCTGTAAAAAGATTGTTAAGTGTTTCTCTTCCACCTGCTGCAGTATTATATGCTTGACCAAAGGCATTTTCATTTGTTGTTGTTCCTGACATGATGTTCATCTGTACAACATTATTGATGTATGTAAAGTCACGACTTGTTTCTCCATCACCATTTATATATACATCTTCATTACCAAGCATTTGTGCTATCCATTTTGGCATAACTGCTGCATAAGCACCATTTGGGTCTTGTCGTTTACCAAATACATTAAAATATCTAAGCCCTATCGTCTCCATACCGTATTGGAGATTGAAAACATTTGCATAGAGTTCATTTGTAGCTTTTGTGACTGCATAAGGTGAAAGTACATTACCAGTTTTTT
>JALUBF010000042.1 GCA_027045015.1 Sulfurovum sp. | reverse complement strand
CTTTACCATTTTGAAGTGCTTTTTTCACAAGTGCATAAGGCTCTTCCACTCCTCCCATAAGCTCAACAACTATATCTATCTCTGGGTCATCTACAACATCCAACGGATTGTCAGAGATTTTTATATTGACATCTCTATTTTTTGAAAGATTTTTTACTACACCAGATTTGGCAACTATCTTCTTCCCTGCTCTTGCTTCTATAATATCTGCATTCGCCTCAAGTATATTTGCTACACTTGTACCTACTGTACCAACACCTAAGATTCCTATCTTAACCATTATTCTTTTCCTCTTCAAGCTCTTTTAAAAACTTCTTTATATTTTTTGCTGCTTGGCGAATACGTTTTTCATTCTCTATAAGTGCAATACGCACATAATCATCACCATATTTACCAAAACCAACTCCTGGGCTTACTGCTACACCAGCTTTAAGTAAAAGTTGTTTTGAAAACTCTAAACTTCCCATATCTTGTGCTACTTTTGGTATCTTCCCCCAGATAAACATAGAGGCATTTGGTTTGCCCATCTTCCAACCTGCATTGGCAAATGCTTTTAACATAGTATCACGACGTTTTTTATAGAGTGGGATAATCTGTTCATCAGGTACATAATAGTGTTCATCAAGTGCTACTGTTGCAGCTACTTGGATAGGTGTAAACATACCATAATCAAGCCAAGATTTAATACTCTGTAACGCACCTATAAGCTTTTTATTACCGACTACAAATCCAACTCTCCAACCTGCCATATTGTAACTTTTTGACATAGTATATGACTCTACTGCCACATCTTTAGCACCCTCTACTTCCATAATAGATGGTGTTTTATATCCATCAAAAGTTATATCAGCATAAGCAATATCTGAGATGATATAAAAACGCTTCTGCTTAGCAAGTGCCACAAGTTTCACATAAAAATCTGGAGTTACTGTAGCTGTTGTTGGATTGTGAGGGAAGTTCACTACTAAAAATTTAGGCTTAGGTATAGAATTCTCCAACGCATCTTCTACATCTGCTAAAAATTTATCTTCATCTACCTCAAATGTATCTTCATCAAATATAAGCTTCATCTTCTCTACATTTGCACCTGCTAAAATGAAAGCTTGAGAGTGTATAGGGTATGTTGGATCAGGAACTATGGCAACATCACCTGGATTGGCTATGGCTTGAACAAGATGTACATAACCCTCTTTACTACCCATTGTTGCTACTACTTCTGTATCTGGGTCAAGATTTACATTATATTTACGTTTATACCAGTTACTCATAGCTAAACGAAGTTTGTAGATACCCTTACTTGCACTATATCCGTGTGTTTTTGGTTTCTGGGCTGTTTCACAAAGTTTATCTATAATGGGTTGAGGAGTAGGTGCATCAGGATTTCCCATAGAAAAATCTATAATATCAGAACCTTCATGTCTTAGTTTCATCTTCAACTCACTAATCTCGGCAAAGAGATATTTAGGCAATCTATTTATTTTTTCAAACTGAATTTCATTAAACATTTTTACTCTCTTTAAAACTTCTATTTTTCTATAACATTATTAAAACTATCATTTCCATCTAAATTATCTACATTTGTACTTGTATTAAAAAAAGGTACAAGGTTACTTAAATCTTTTTTATTAAATTTAGATATAAAAAACCATGAGGAGTATCCTAAAAGTAATAATATAATAAAAACAAATAGTTTTGAACTACCTCTGTTTTCTTTTATAGATGGTCGAATAGGAACAATACCTTCTTTAGTATCAAACTCTTTATGATAAGCTTTTGCTTCATTTCGCAACTCATCTAAATCAATATTGTATTCACGTTCAATAATAGATATAAAACCTAATGTCTTTTGCTTATTGATAGCTTCAAAATTTTTATCTATAAGATATTCAATCTTATCTTCTGCTATATTTGTCTTTTCACTTATTGACTCTATACTATTTTCTTCTAAAATTTCATTTAGTTGCATTACTCATCCTGTGTATTAAAATAGATGCTGCTGCACTCACATTTAGTGAGTCAAATGCATGTTTCATCTCTATAGAGACTTTTTTGTCTATCTTTTTAGATACCTTTTTAGATATACCTTTACCTTCACTTCCCATTACCAAAACACGTTTTTGTTCTACTTCAATATCATTAATATTTTCACCACTCATATCTGCACCATAAAATGTAAATCCTATTTGAGATAGTTCATTGATATTATCTAAAACATTTTGGGTGACCATAAAAGGCATATCAAGCATTGCTCCCGAACTTGTACGTACAATAGCCGAAAAATTAAGATGTTTTACCCCCGATGCGATGATTGCATCTGCACCTAAAGCATAAGCAGATCTTACAATAGCACCGATATTTCCAACATCTGTTAAACCATCAAGTATTATAATAAAATTACTTTTTTTGATAGTTTCAAAATCGGTCTGTTTATATACATTCATCTCCACTAAGATACCTTGGTGGTTACCACCTTTAGCCATAGATTGAGCCCATCTCTCTTCTAAAAACTTGATTTTGTCGTGGTACTTGTGAAAAAGCTCTTGTGGAAGAATGTTTTTCTTTGCTACATATACTGTTTTTACATACGCCTCTTTATGCTTTAAAGCATAAAGAGATACTTGTTTTCCATAAATTATCATAAGATAGATTTTATCTAATTTTTAATTAACTCTTGATACCAATCTTTAATAGACTTATCACTAAGTTGAGCTAAAAGTTTTGCTTTAGGCTTAGGTGGTAAGTCTAGCTGTAAAACTTCAGAAAAACTAAGTGTTTTTTCTACTTCTACTTTAGCTTTGATTACTACTACCCATTCACCTCTAATAGTAAGCTCTTTAAACTGTGCATTTAAAGATTTAACTCTACCACGATAGTAACTTTGATACTTTTTACTTATCTCTTTTGCTAAAAAAAGCTCTCTTGTGTCATCTATAGCTTCTACTTCATCTAAAAGTTTTGCTAAACGATGAGGAGACTCATAAAGTACTGTATTGTAGCCATTGTTCATAGCTTCATTCAATGCAGAAGCTCTCTCTTTGCCTTTATGTGGTAAAAAAGCATAAAATAAAAACTTACCCTCTTTAAATCCAGAAGCTGCATAAGCTGTAGTAACTGCTGATGCACCAGGAAGTACATCATACTTTAAGTTATGCTCTTGTGCATACTCAACAAGTAGTTGCCCAGGATCAGAGATAATAGGCATACCAGCATCACTTACATATACAATCTCTTTATCTTTAAAAGTTTCACCAAGCTCATCTACTCTATCTTGTCCATTATGCTCATTAAAACTATAAAAATCTGCATCAGGATACGACATATCAAATCGCTCTTCAAGTAGCCTCAAAAGCCGTTTGGTCTGGCGTGTATCTTCACATAAAAAAAGCTCTGCTTTTTCAAAAAGCCTCATAGCTCGAATAGTAATATCTTGTGGATTTCCAATAGGTGTAGGGATAAATGTAATCATAAATATATATTTCTCCTTGAAATTGGGTAAGACCCAATATCAATTCCTCTTACTAAAGCTTTGCCTTTGGCAAGAGATGGAGCAAAAAGAATCTAATATCTCATATATGAGACAAAGCTTTTTAACTAAGTTTGTATTTGCTTTTAAATTTCTCAACTCTACCAGCAGCATCAAGAATTTTTTCAGAACCTGTAAAGAATGGGTGACAATCATTACAGATATCAATACTCATCTCTGGTTTATTTGATTTTGTTATAAACTCATTTCCACAAGCACATTTTACTTTACATTCCATATAATCTGGGTGTATATCTTTTCTCATTTTATTTCCTTAAAAGTTTGTTTTTATGACAGGTAACTAACCTATTCTAGCCTTTGACTCTTACTTCTTCATATATGAAAAAGTGTCGTTGCAACAGTCTTGCTGAGACAACAATTAGGACGAAATTATATCAAAAAAAATTTAAAGTTTATAAAAAGCTACTTTAACTTCTTTTCTATCTCTGAGATATGTACACCCTTCAAAATCTTTTCACAACAAAAATCTATATTTTGATTTGAAGATACTATAACAATTGGTTTTGCACCACTATCTCTAATAATATCAGATATAAGACAACCAACCTTTATAAATGTTTTTCCTTCAAAAAGAACATATTTATATTTTGAATGATCCAAACGTTCCATAAATTCCTCTTCGCAACTAACACTATCTACACTATAATCTAAATTATTTAACATTTTTGTATATAGTTTAAGAATCATACTAGAAGAGTGAAAAATCAATATATCACTATTTAGATTATCTTCTATAGTTACTATATGTTTACTACTCTCTTCTTTATCTTTAGATACTTCTGAATAAAAATATGTATATAACAAAATATTTAACTTATCAAGGTCAATAGGTTTTGATAGATAGTTATCCATACCTGCTTCAAGATATTTCTCTTTATCTCCCTCTAGTGCATTTGCAGTCAATGCCACAATAGGAATATGTTTTATATTTGACTCTTTTTCATACTCAAGTATCTTACCTGTAGCATCTATTCCACCCATTACAGGCATCTGAATATCCATAAAAATTAAATCATACTCATTCTCTTTTCTTAGATTGAGAGCCTCTTCTCCATTATCTGCTAAAGTAATATTAAGCTCAAAACCTTCAAGTACTCTTTTTATTAGTTTTTGATTGATGATATTATCTTCAGCTACTAGTATTTTTTTACCTTTAAACTTATAATAATCTTTTTCAACTGCTTTTGTCTCTGTTACTTTCTCATCAGATTCACAAACTTCAAGAGCAGTAATAAGCTTAGTAAAAGTTATTGGCTTATAGATAAGTTTTCTTAACTTCTCTAAAGGAACATTGAAATCTCTTTGAAGTTCACCAGTTGTAGCAAGTAGTAGTTTGGAATCAAGTTCCAAGAAACGATCCAATTCACCCTCATATCGTGCATATTTTTGGAAAAATAGTACTATATCAGGTAATTCTTCTTTATCTAATTCAAAAATCTTATCTCCATAATAGATAGTAGAAGATACACCAAGATAATCGAAATAAGAGATTAGATTTATATCAATCTGTCTATAGATATTTTCTGTTGGTAAAACTATACCTACACTCAATCCACTAAAACGTTTTTCATAATTTATCTGTTTAGAATCTTTTGCTATTTTAAGAGCAATATCAAAAAAGAATGTTGAACCTTCATTTGGAGTACTATCTACATCTAACTTACCACCCATAAAGGAGACAATTCTACTAGATATAGAGAGTCCAAGCCCTGTTCCTCCATACTTTCTGCTAGTTGAAGTATCTGCTTGAGAAAAGGCTTCAAAAATCTTAGCTTTTTGCTCTTCTGAGATACCAATACCACTATCTGAAACAGAAAATTTAAGTCTTATTTTATCATTATACTCTTCTAATATCTCTATGGCTATATCTATCTTACCATATACATCTGTAAATTTTGTAGCATTACTTATAAGGTTTATGATAACCTGAGAAATCTTTGTAGGATCACCTATAAGAGTTTGAGGTATAGTTGGGTCTATAAATATAGAAAGTTCAATATTTTTAGAGTAAGCCTTAGCAGCATAAGACTCTATGGCTGATTCAAATATTTCAAAAGTATTAAACTCTATAGATTCTATCTCAAATTTACCAGAATCCATTTTTGAGTAATCCAATATATCATTAATGATACCCACAAGATGATTGGAACTAGTATGTACAATATCTACAAACTCTTTTTGTTCTACATTTAAAGGTGTCTCTTTAAGAAGAGTTGTAAAACCTATAATACCATTCAGTGGTGTTCTAATCTCATGAGACATATTGGCAAGAAATGTATCTTTGTTTGCCTCATTTGCTTCATTTATAGTCTCTGCAAGAAAAGTATATATTCTTCCATTATCACGAGAAGATATAATCTCTTTAAGCTCTCTATTTTTCTCTGGAGTAAGACCAATTTCAATACTTCTAAGCGTATCTTCAAGTAATTTCTTCTCTTTATGCATAATACGAAATATAAATAGTAAAAATAGAGTTATAGACATAAATAAAATTACTGCATATAAGTACTGATCCATCTCTTTCTTCAAAACTTGAGTATGATCAATAAATTTTTCTTGCATAGAAAAGAGTATTTTGCTTAAAACATTTTTTATCAAATCTCTTTTCTGTTTAAATATATCAACTATCTCATCTGAACCAACACTATATTTTCCATTATCTGCATTCATAAGAATCAATGCTGTTTTATCTACACCAAGTTTATCAAAACTATCTACTGAAAATGGTAATTTTATTAATTTTTCATCATATTTAGGAAATGCATTTTTTGTATGTACACTATCCCAATCAAGAAGATCTTTCTTTTTCATAGATACACGATTTTTAACTACACTTTTTAAAAAAGCATCTTCTAAAGCAAGGTTGTACTCTAATTTTTGAAACTTTACAAATAGTTTAAACGATTTAAGAGATATATTCTCATCTTCAAATATATTATTGACTACAGAAAAGACATTTTTAGCATATTCATTAAAAAAGATATCAGAATAATCATGAGAAATAGCGTCTAATTTACTATGTAAAAATCCTAAGTTCTTTTTCAAATCATTAAAATATATATTATTATCATTAAAATTTGGATTTTGGTTAATCCATAAAGATAGCTTATCAATCTGAAATATAACTTGACTGCGTTTTAGTTTATTCTCTTTTATCTTGCTATTATCACCCAACATCTCTGCACTAGAAAGTACCTCTTCTATCAATAAAGTATCTAACTTAGATACTTTTTTAATAAAAGATATTTTTTTCTCTTTAGCTTGAGCTAAACTATATTGACGGTATGATCCATATGCATACCATGATGATATAGCAAGTCCAGTAGATATAATAAAAAATAAAATATAAAAAACTGTTTTATTGTTGAAAATTTTTTTCATAAATATACTTTTCCTATAGATTTTTACTATGATATAGTGCTAAGATATCCATCTTATCTTCAAAGAAAGAGACAGAATCTAACAATAAAGATGGGATAAAATACTCTTTATTCTTATCTACAATCCAAATATCTGATATAAGTAGATTTGAAAGTAAACGCTCTGTTGATTGTAGCTTTTCAGGATAGAAATAGTTATCGAAATTTATAAAACCATCTTTTAAACTTAATATAGCTTGCTTCATTTTATCTCTATTATTCTCTATATCATATCCAAGATGTAGTGCTATATAGTACTTACTAATACGTTCAATGAGAAATTTGATATTTTTAGATAAAACCAACATCTTCTCTTCATTGGAAAATTTATATGCATATGTCTTAGCGATGGAGTCTGCACCCTCAAGAAGTGTTTCACTATAATCAAGCATTAATAATGCTTTATCTTTTGTAGGTTTGTTCCCCAATATATTAGATATCTCCTCTTTAGAATAAGCTAAAAACTCCAATATATCCTGAGTATCCTGATCTTTACTTACTACAGAAATAGCTCTTAGATTTTTACTCAATATATCTAATGATGAATATAAATCTTTTTGTATCTTATCATTTTCTGGATTTAGATAGAAGAATAGATACTCCTTTGCAAACTTTTGGCTTACATAGCGTATATTTTCTGTTGCTTCAATAATCTGTACATTACCACGTGTGACTTGTCTCTTAGCAGATGTTGAGATATCTCCATCTGCTACTATATTTACTCCATAAAACATTAGTAGTATATAGAGAATTGTTTTCATCAATAATACCTGTTATTTATATAGTTGAACATACAATGCTGTAATCTGATTCATCTTTTTAGTAATATCATCAGTTGAATTGAAAACAATCAATGGCAATCCACCCTTTTTGATATTGAGATAGAATTTATAAACAATTTTCCAAAGTCTATTAATCTCATTTAACTTACGATTGATTTCAGGAGTATTTTTTTGATTTGCCATTAATGCTTTTTGTGCATTATCAAAAAGCTTAACAGCCTTTTTCATCTGATCTACGGTATTTTTATCTGTAATCCCTGCTTGATAAGCTATGTAATATTTAGCAATACGTTGTGCCAACATACGCTGTTTACCTGCTTTACCTACTATAGATGACTCTTTAACTTTACTCTTATTTTTAAGTGACTCAACAACATATTGACTACCTTCAAGCATAGACTCACTAAGGTCAATAATCAACTGTGCGTTATCTAAATTATATGATTTAGAAGCTGTTGCTTTAAAATCTTCCATACTCAACTGTACAAATGCCAATAGATTCTTAATCTCTGGATCATTAATAGAATTTACCAAATTTTTATGTATCTTTATCATTTCAGCTATAGATGATTTCATCTGTCTTTTTGCTTTAGATACTGCAACTTTTTCACCTATATATAGATAATCTTTAGCAATTCTTTGAGATAACATACGCTGTTTACCTGCGATATTTATTAGCTTAATCATATCAGTTGTATTTGCATATACACTGCTTACTCCCATAGTAACTGCTGTTGCAACTACAATACTAAACTTTTTCATCCATTTTTGTCTCATATTCTTTTCCCCCTTATTTTAACTGTTCTTTAACATATAACTCTGTTGCTTTATTCATTTCTTTAAGTATATCATCAGATTTTTTATATATTAAAGTTGGAATAAACTTTGATTTTGAACGATTCATCATCTCAAAAAACATAAATGAACGATCAACATTTGCTAATATTTTCTTAATCTCATCTGAATCTACCTTTTCAGCTTCTAGTATCTCTTGTGAACTTTTAAAAAGTTTCATAGAGTCATTTAATTTTCGTTTAAATTCTGGATCTTTAACACCCCAAACTTTTAACATGTATAGACTTGCCATTCTTTGAGAGAGCATACGCTGACGACCTGATATATCGACTATCTTTGCAGATGCTTTACCAGAGGCTTTTGTAAACATTTTTGTTGTAGTATCAGATGCTTTTAGTAGAGCATCAAGATCGTTTTGTAATTTAACTACTTTATCTAAACTAGGAGCTTCTTCTAAAGTCTTTTTTATAGGAGTCCAAAGAGAAGCAACCTCTTTTAAACTACTCTTTGTAGCATCATCTTTTGCATAGGCTTGAAGTGATTTTAGATGGTCATTAAAATCATTAATAGTTGAAGTTAAATCTGCTTTAGGATTACCAAAAGTGTTACCCATTCCAACCATAGCATAATCTTTAAGAGCTTTTTGTGTAAACATACGCTGTTTACCTGCAAGGTTGATTGCTGATTTATCGTTAGCTATATCTACTGCCCAAAGGTTTCCAACAAAGATAGATGTTGCTAAAACCCCTTTTAGTAGTATTTGTATCTCTTGTTTCATACTTTTATCTCCTTAATCAATATATTATTTTAACTTTTATCATAAAACGATACAGTTATTTCCTTAAACTTTTAAGAATTTTACAATTTATCTACTAAAAATAAAAAAATAGATAAAGTTTAAAGTAAAACCTTACTTGCTACTGCACATACAGCTGATTCAGATTTTAACACCAATGGTGTATCAAATCCAAATATATTCTCTTTTTCAAAAAGAGCCACTTCCTCTTCATCAAAACCACCTTCACAACCTATAACAATGGTACTAAAAGTACTATTTGAGATAAATTTATCTTCTGAAAAATTAAGCATCTTACTTTGAGGATATTTTTCTAAAAATTGTACTAAATTTTCTACCATTTCAAGTTTCATTATCTGACTTCGTCCAGATTGTTGAGATGAGTTTAATAAGATTTTTTCAAGACGTTTAAAATCAAGTTTAAAACTTTTTTGTGAACGGTTACAGTATATAAAACTAATCTTCTCTACTCCCATCTCATTTAGAGAAGGTAGTACTTTCTCTACACTTTTTGGGTCTATAATACACCAACCTATATGTAATGAACTCTTTGCTTTTACATCTAAAACAAAACTTTCTTCTAAACTCAAGTTAGATGAACGCTTATCCATAAAAGTGATAAGATAACGATGTATAAAACCATCTTTTAGGTTGCGTAGATATATAGTATCACCCTTTTTGTGTCTTCGTACCTTAAATATATAACGATGACTATCTCCCTCTAAAGATAGCTGAGGAGTTCCTGCATTTTGATTATAGAGATATAACACCCTTAACCTTTAAAATCATCATTACCACGATGATAGCAACAAGTAGTATTTGGATAATAGATATCTTAAAAAATGAACTCTTTAATACTTTAAAAGTATGTTCATCTGTTAAATCAGATACTTTAATAAGCTTATATTTTTTAATCTCTATAAACATCATAATTGCCCATATAATTCCCATAAGAATAGTCGTAACTTCCCAGCCTAAATGCCCACTATATATAGCTACTAAACCAGCGAAAGCAACCATAGTAGCAAGTGCTTGAAATGCCATAGTATAGATAAAACTTGCCTTTTTAAAGCCTACTGGATTTTTAACAATAAAAGGTATAACCAAACCACAAAATAAAAATCCTAAAAATATATCTACCAATATACTATGTGCCAATATCATCTCTTCTAACATAATTTTAAATCCTTTATACTTTAAATAATTTTTAAACTATACAACAAAATTCTTAATAGACAAAATGGGATATTTTAAAACAGCAGTATTTAATAGGTTTTTACATAAAATTACAAAAAATTTAGGGAAAATTTTGAAATTATTATTAATAAGCTTTATTATATCTATAGCTATATCTCTTCCAATATATGCTAAAAAAGATATAAATAATAGTATTGAATCTAATATTAGCATTGTAGATAAAAATGATACAAACAGTACTATAATCTCTACTATAATTTTTACTATAAGGCTAATAGATAGAAATATAAGTAAACAATCAACAGATACTAAAAATCCTCAAGAGATATATACCAATATTCAAAAATTAGCTATAACTAACCATCTTATGGAGGCTATAACTAAAGCTAAAAAAGCTACTTTAAAGTATCCAGATAATGCTCTGCTAAATAGCCTCTATGCAAAACTTCTATTTTGGAATAAAGAGCCATCTAAAGCCAAAAAAATTATGGATAATTATAAAGATTTTAATAAAAAATTATATAAAAAAATATATATATCATGGGCAATAGATAAACTAAAATCCAAAAAATCAACTAATTCTAAACTACATTTTATCTATGATTTAGAGCCATTTGCCAAAAATGATTATGATATTTTATGGACAAGAATAGAATTAAATATAAAAAGAAAACATCTTAAAACAGCTCTAACAGTTACAAAAAAGTTAGTCAAAAAATACCCTAAAAGTATAGAAGCACATGAGCGTTTAGCTACATTACTATTTTGGAATAGACGTTACTATAAAAGTTTAAGATACTATAGAAAGATGGCTAAAAGATATAAAAAATCTTATAAAAAAGAGATACACAGACTACGTCATATTATATATCTAAAAAAACGTTTAAGAGAAAAAAGAAGATTGGCAAGAAAATATAAAAAAAGAGCTATAAAAAAGTCTATCAGAAGAGCTATTATACACATTAAAAAAGCTATTATACAAAGTAGAAATTCAAGAATATCAAGAAAACATATGCTTGGTATAGGATATACAAGAGCCAAATATTCAGATAGAAGATATGAAGATTATACGCACTATATAGAAGCAACATTAGATATCTCAAATAAGCCCTTATATCTTAGAATTAGTAGAACATCAAGATATGGTCTAACTGATACTAAAATAGAAGGAGAGTTCTATCCTACTCTACCTAAACCTTATTGGGGATACTTTAATTTTTCATATACTCCAAACGATAAATTTTTTAGCAAATATTCACTAGGTTGGCATCAATATTATAGCTATAAATCTTGGCAATTTGGGGCAGGTTATACATATAGTAAATACAAAAGAGCATCTATTCAACTACTATCTAGTGAATATAGTTACTATTTTACAGATCTTTTATATGCTAAACAAAGCCTAAGATATATCCCTTCAAATAAAAGTTGGGCAATACTTAACCAAGTAAAAAAAGAGTCAACTAAAAAAACTTTAGGCTGGTATATGAATTTTACTATAGCTAATTCTAATGAATATATAGAAAATTCCAATATATTAAGAGGAACTAGTAGCAAATCACTTGAAATTGGATTGGAGTATCCTATAAAAGATAATTTTACTATAGGTACAAATATTGATAAATCGTGGTTTAAGGCTAAATACAATAAATATACTCGTACAAATGGTGAGATATTTTTACGATATTATTGGTAAAAGATGGTAGATAATTCATCTGATATGTTAAAAATAGTTTGGATAATAACCGAAATTTTTTTTATTGTCTCATTTATCTTTTTAATCATACTATTTATAGTACATAAAATAATTTATAAAAGAAACCTATACTTTAAAAATAAAGAAGATAAATATGCAAGTCTTGATTTAGAAATAGAAGTAAAGCTATCAAATGAGATAGAAATTATAGCCTATAGTCATATTATTGGTTTAAAACTTTTAAATATAAGAGATAAAGAAAAAAGAAAAAAGATAAAAGATATAATCAAAAAGTTAAATCTATATGATAAAATTTTTAATATATATACAAAAAAAAGTACTACTCAAACAAGACTATATATATTTTCTATTCTTGCACTACTTACAGAACATAAAGGACGAACATTTTATATTCATATGTTAGATAAAAAAAATAAAAATAATAAAGATATGATTGAGTTTATAAGATGGATAATACTTGCGTTATCTATTAGCTCTAAAACTCATAAAGATTTAGAGCAACTTTATAAGATTTTACAAAAATTGAATAATGAGCTATTTTTTACACAAAAACTATATCAATTTTTCTTAGTTGAATCTTTTTATGTAATTGAAGATAATGAACTTATAACTTTTTTAAACAATTTTAGACCAAAAGAGATAAACCATATAACTACTTCTGTTATATATTCTCTTCAATCACAGAAATATAGTAAAGACTTATATGATAGTCTTATGAATATATATCAACTCTATAAAAAAGATACTCAAATGTTAGTAAGTATATTAAGAACTTTAGATATATGGCAATGCCAAGAGGAGGATATAATATTTAAATACCATAATAGTACAAATGATTTAATCAGAATAGTATGTGCCAAAGTAGGACTAAATATGATAAATGAATCTAAATTTTATATATTGTATCACTATCTATTTGATACAAATCCTTATGTTAGAAAAAATTTTCTTGTTGCACTAAGCAAATATCAAATACCTTATTATGAAATAATGTATGATATAAAAAAAAATTATCCTCAATATATAACAAATGATATACTGCGTAACTCTATTTTACAATATAAAGCAGGAGTATTATAACAATGGAAAATTTTGTTCTTTCTCTTAAGAATATTCAATATTTTTACATATTTTATCTTATTGCTACAAATACAGCTGCAACTATAATGGTATGGACAACTCTAAAACAGATGATATCAAACTACTTTTATGAAATGGACACACTCTTACAATCTCTTTATCGAACAAAAGTATATACTCCAGTCTCTATCTTAGCTCCAGCATATAATGAAGAGACTACCATTATATCTTCAGTATATTCTCTTTTAAAATTAAAATTTATAGAGTATGAGATTATCATTATCAATGATGGAAGTGGAGATGCTACACTAGAACGTCTTCTTGAACACTTTAATCTATATAGTGTAGCTGTACCTCAAGATTTGACACTAAAACATCAAAGAATACGCAATATATATCGTTCTCACGAATATAAAAATCTTATGATTATAGATAAAGAGAATGGAGGAAAAGCTGACGCATTAAACTCAGCTATCAATATATCTTCATACCCACTAATCTGCTGTGTAGATGCAGATACCATACTTGAAGAGGACTCAATACTTAGAGGCATAGATAAACTTGTAATAGATAATAGAGTTATCGCTGTAGGTGGGGCTATTGGTATAACAAATGGTTCAGAGATAAAAGATCATAAATTAACTAAAAGAAAAGTACCAAAGAAATTATTGGAAGGTTTTCAAACACTAGAGTATCTAAGAGGCTTTTTTGCAGGAAGGGTTGGTTGGCAAAATAGTAATGGACTTATACTAATTTCTGGTGCTTTTGGTATTTTCAAAAAAGATCTTATACTAAAAATAGGAGGATATAGACACACTATTGGTGAAGATTTTGATTTACTTATAAGAATGAGAAGATATTGTTATGAACATAAGATAGAACATCAAGTAAGTTTTGTTTCAGAGATAGTATGTTGGACGCAATGTCCTAGTGACTATACATCTCTTTTAAAACAAAGAAATAGATGGCATAGAGGTCTTTTGGAGACACTATATTATCATAGAAAAATCATCTTAAATCCCAAATATGGAATAGTAGGAATGGTAGCTACTCCATACTTTATATTTATCGAAGCTCTTGGTCCACTTATAACATTTATAGGGACTATCTCTATTTTACTTCTTTATATATATGGTTTTATCAATTCATATACTATTGTCCTATTTTTTGCTTTGGAATTTGTATGGGGAATTACTCTTAATATATTTTCATTATATCTTGATCTATTTACAAAACATTCATATAAAGGATATCTATCCTATATAATATTGATACTTTTAAGTTTTATAGAACCATTTATATACAAGCCTCTTTTAAAAGCAGAACTCTTTATGGCTACATTTAACTTTATGAACTCTAGCTGGGGCGAGATAAAAAGAAGTGCGATATAGATTTGATATATGTTAAAAATATTAAAACTACTCTTTATGAGCATATTCTTTTCATATTATCTCATAGCAATCATTGTAAATTTTCCATGGTTAGATAGTCATATACAAGTACTTAAAAGACTAGATATACAAAAGATGATAAAAATAGATAACCATACATATCTTGGAACATATCCAGATAAAGATGATTTAAAGAGATATAAAAAAAATCTACATATAAAAAATATAATTGCTGTTTTAAATCCTCATTCAATATTTTATAAAAGATTAATTAAACAAGAAAAAGATATTTGTTACACTTTAAAAATTAAATATATAGTTATCCCTATAGATGATAATCCTATGAATTATATCCTCATAAGAAATATAGTACATAATTTAAAAGGCAATACTTTAATACATAGATACTTTTTTGACCAAAAAATGAAAATAATTAAAAATATACTCTCTAACTACTAAGTTTAAATTTAAATCTATTTATCCCTTTTTTAACATCTATAACAAGCTTATGGTTACGTATATATACTCCAAATATAGGCTTGACTAAGAAACCATTTAATTTAAAGGTTAGTCCATTTATATCACTTAGACTATGCACCGTAAGTAAAAGTCTCTGCTTATCTATCTTATAGCGAAATACAACTCTATCTCTTTTATCCCAGTACTCTCCCATATCTTTTATAGTTGTTTTCCAAACATCAGCTGGAAGTTTACTATAGAACTTTTTTATAAATCCCAAATCCAAATTTTCACCTTTAGGAAATGTACTATCTGTATGATTTAAGATTGTAAAAACTGCCCCATTATTGTAAATCTTTTTAAATAACTTTAATGTATCATCTACACGAAAATAAAGAGGAGGAAATAACTTATCTTCTAATGTTAAAGGTATCTCCCAAATTTTACTTGGATTTGAAAATTTTGCATAATCTTTCATATATCTGTAAGGGAAATAACTTAAAATATCTTCTGAAGAAAAGCAAGATGAGTATCTATATCCAAACTTTTCAAGTACCTCTGGAAGTTTAGGATTGTAGAGTAGTTCATCACTTCTAAAACTTACAACATCTTTAACCCCAGCTCCCAAAAGAAGCTCTTTAGAGACCTTTACATCTCCACATACACTAGGATTTCCAATATCTATATTGTTAGCAAGTGCAAATGGTTTATATGTAGGATAACTCTCTTTACAACTACCTTTACTTAAAAGAAAAAAGTTTTTTGAATGTAATTCTGTATCTACCCCTATCTCATATCCATCTTTTTGTGCATCTAAAAAATAGTGAAAATATTTAGGTAAAAATAGTGCCATATCTTTATTGTCACTAATATATTTAGTCTCTATATTATAGGTTGCTTTAAATCCTAGCTTATCTTCTAGTGCTGTAAACTTTGGTATATTTTTCATAGAATTAATAGTATTTATATTGTGAGTCATAATAACCGTTGCTTGACAACCATCTTTTGATGTATGAAGTGTTATACTTTTATCTAAAGATGATTCATATATCCCTTTTATAAATAAAATTATAAAATCAGAGAGAGATTCAAAACCATTTATATACTCTTTATTTGCTTGAAAATCTTTATCTATTAAGTTTCTATAGCGTAAATTATATAAAGATATTCCAATATTAAAAGCAATACCTTTACCATAATGATTTAAACTAATAGCTGTTGTATTATCTTCATAAGTTGCTATAGCCTCAGAAGTTCCTAGCTCAATACTATTTGTATCTATAGATATATTAAGATGAGACAGTGCATAATGCCGTTCATATCTATTATCAAAATATTTATAATAATCACTTTTTAAAAGATTTATAATTTTATGCTTATCACTAAGATTATAACTTTTATACCCAAAAAGCTCTTTTAATGCACCATTTCGAGTAGGTAAAATCCCCTCACCAATGATAATACCACCTTTTTTAACATAAGCATATAAAAAATCTCTATCTTTACTTGATAAAGTTATAGGTGTATCTATATTGAAATCAAGAAATATTATGGCTGTATCTTTTAAAGAAGTTAAAGAGTTACTAAATATATAAGGAATACCAGCAGTTTGTAATATCTCTTTGAGCAGAAAATGACTCTTTTTCTTACTGTATACACCTACAGTTGTATTATTAGCTTTTAAAATTCTACTATTACTTTCAGGTAGATATGATGCAGTAGTAGCTGGTTTTGTTTTAAGTGCATATACAAAAGGTATAATATAAGGTTTAACAAAAAAGAATTTATATCCAAGTAGACCAATATATACTAAAATAAACATTTTTAAAGCATTAAATATATATCTCATCAAATATAATCCATATAGAGTAAGTAAAAGCATATTGTATCTAATTTTATTATATAATCTTTACTAAAAAGGCATACAATGGCTATAAATATAACAGAAGCACTTGAGACTATTTACAATAAATGCACCACTGTTTCTACAGAGATTATCCCTATAGAGATGGCTGTAGGAAGAGTAGCAAGAGAGGAGTGTATTGCAAACTTTAATCTACCTAGATTCAACAACTCTGCTATGGACGGATATGCTGTAAAGATAGAAGATGCTGGAAAAAGTATAATCTGTTCAGATGTTATATATGCAGGAGATAATCCTAAAATGACACTAACCATTGGAAATGCCATTAAGATAATGACTGGAGCACCTATACCTGATGGTTGTGAAGCAGTAGTTCCCATAGAAGATGTATTTATAGAAAAAGATAGAGTAACTCTACCATCAAATATAAAAAACTATAGCTGTATTCGTACTGCTGGAGAAGATATAGAAAAAGGTTCTATTTTCATCAAAGATGGTGAACTATTAAATGCCTACTCTATAGCCTCTTTAGCAAGTCAAGGTATAACACACATTAAAGTTAGTCGCACAATTAAAGTTGCTATCTTAGGTACAGGCGATGAACTTCGTCCACACTTTGAAAAGATACAAGAGCATCAACTATATAACTCAAACTCTCCTATGTTTCTAACACGTTCACAAGAGTTAGGCTGTGATACAAGAGTCATCAATACATCAGCAGATACCCTAAAAGATTTAGAAGAGTCTATAACTTCCATACTAGATGCAGACCTCATCATCACATCTGGTGGTGCAAGTGTGGGTGACAAAGATTTTACAAAAGAGGCATTTACAAATCTTGGTATGCAGACACACTTTAGTAAAGTAGATATAAAACCAGGGAAACCAACTACATTTGGAACCATAAGTAAAACATCTATCATAAACCTAGCTGGTAACCCACTTGCATCTATGGTAAATTATGAAATATTTGTACGTGCAGTTGTGCGTAAAATGTCAGGAAGAGCAGACTACTACCACAATACAGTAACTACCAAAATAGAGAATGATTTCTCATTTAGAGGTGGAAAATATAGTGCTATCTTGGGAACATTTAATGGCTCTTCATTTAAGCCTTTAAAACCTCAGCTACCTGGAATGGTATCTCCTATGCAAAAAGCAGATGGATTTATAATCATCACAGCACAAACAGAAGTATTGAAAAAAGCAGATGAAGTAAAAATGATACCAATTAAATGGGAGTTTACCTCTTTTAAGATGGAAGATATTTTTACAGACATCTAAGGTGGACTTTTTGTCCCTCTAAACTTTTCTAGGATTTATAATCTTATCTTTAGCAAGAAGTTTTGACCACAAGTTTTTATCTGACCATTCGCTCTGAATTTGTGTAGAAAAGAGTATATCTTCTAGCTCTATCTTACCCATAAGTTCACTATGGGCATCATCTTTAAAGCCTTGTGCATATCCTGTTTTAGTCTCATGAACTATAATACTATGGAGTTTTACCTCTTTTTCACCATTTTGCATCACACTACAAGCTAAAACTCTCTCAACCATAAGATATATTACTCTAGCAAACTGTTCAGCTGATGGAGAGACTGGTAACTCTACCCATCTGTTTGAGTATCTTTTCATACTATTGATATACTCTTTATCATCACCAGACCACAATGTTATGCCATGGTCAAAAGAGTCTATAAGCTCTTTAATGTAAAGCTTTGTCAAACCAAAATCATATACCATCTGACCGTGGTCAAGATAGTTAGACTCAAGCAACACCTCTACTTCATATGAGTGTCCATGGATATTTTCACTACAACGCTTGGTAGAACAGTTACGCACGATATGGGCATTTTCAAATTTAAAAAGTTTTCTTATTAACATAAAGTGATTTTAACCAATCTAACTTAAGAGAACCTCTAAGGTATTACTGGAGCTTCTATCTCATCACCTAAAAATGCATAACTCTTCCCAATACGTGCTACAGGATCAAAAGATATAGTTAATCGCTCTTTATCTACAATAGACTCATCAGCTACAAATATCTGCTTCACATTTAAAACTAAAGGTATAGTAGTTCCACCACCTAAGTCTATCTCTTGATTTAAATCACATACATAAGCACATGGAACACCTTTTATCATAGGAGGATAACCATCTGCTAATATTTTAGTATCTATATCAAAGATTTTTGCTTCACTTAGCTCTTTATCTAAACCTTTAGAGCAGAAGTGCATTTTTTGTAAATCACTCTCTTGTACCATACAGATAGTACATTTTTTATGTTTGCGTATGTTTGCTAGTGTATCTTTAGGAGTACCATCTAGCTTATGCCCCACTGATATAAGTACCGATGCAGGTTCAGAAGATAGTCCGATAAAATAAGAAAAAGGAGCTATATTTACAACTCCTTCATCTTCTGTAACTACCCATGCAATAGGTCTTGGTATAATAGTTTGTGCCATAAGTTTATATGTCTCATTTAACGTTTTATCACTATCTAAATCAAATATCATTTTTTACCCTTTACTATCCACTCTTGTAATGTTACAATCTCATCTTTACTCAATTTAGTTTTAAATGATGGCATCATCATATTAAAACCTTTCCATTTCCCTTGACTTCCATTGGCAATAGTCTCTCTTATCTCTTTAGCATCTTGTTTTGCAATCATAGCAAAAGATGGTGCTATACCACTCTTGTTTAAAGAGTGACAATTTAAACATCCATTTTTACGTGCTATCTGTTCACCCTTTGGTAAAGCTTCAAAAGCAGCTCTAGCTTGCATCTGTTCAAGAAATTTTTGTTGATCATAAAAATCATACATATATGATGCTATAGCTTTAAGTTCATCTTTTGTTACTTTACCTTTTTGAGATGGCATAACTCCATAAGATTTAAGACTCTCTTTATCACAATATGATTTCTTTATACTAGGATTTATAACATAATCTTGTACAAAAGGTATGAACTTACTATATTCCTCATCTTTCATAGTAATCTTCATAAAATCTTTCAGGTGAAAAACTACAGCCATCATAGGTGGTGCTTTCTCATCTGCATATGTATCTGGTGGCATTTTAAGGTTATGACACATAGCACACTTCTGTTCTATAAGTGTTTCACCATCATACTTAACTTTTTTATCATCAGAACAACCACTCAATAACCACATCAGCACTACCAATACAATATAACGCATCTACTTCCCCATAATCTATTTTATTAATGCTCGAATGGCATCTTCATTAGTCTTGGTCTCATCATATTTTACTATGACTACATGTTCTGTATCGTTTATATACCACTCTTTACAGCCCTCTAACTCATGTAACTCTTGATGTTTAGTATGGTCTGTATCATCTAAATGAATATAGGCTATCTTTGTTTTTGCTGGGTTATTCATAGATATAATCATAACTGCCCAAGCTATACATAAAATGATGATACCATAAGAGATAACACTAAGTGTTGTAAAATCAAGCAACATACCACCTACAAAACCACCTATAAAAGTTCCAAAGTAACCAAAACTATTAAAGATACCAAGTACTTTTCCTCTTTGATGTACTTTTGCATACTTTGAAGCCAATGATTGCAATATAGGTTCTTGCATATTGAAACCTATAAAAAATACTATAATACCTGCACTAAAAAGCATACTTGTATGACTCATACCAATAAGTAAATAGGCTATAGATAAGAAAAATACCCCCAGAAGTAATATAAGTTTATATTTACCTTTTTTCTCAGCAATCATAGCAGCTGGTCCCATAGCCAAGATTCCAACAATCATAGATGGAAGATATATTTTGTAAAGCTCTGCTTTTTCCCAACCATATGTCTTAACCAATACAATAGGAATAATCATAAATGCAAATGTCATAAATCCTTTTACCAACATATTGGTAATATTCATCTTCATTAAATCTCTGTTTTCAAAAAGTTTAAATTTATCACTTTCTAAATAGGTATGCTTAATTACAGGAGGATTTGGCACATATTTAATCAAAATAAAGATAGAAAGAAGTGCTAAAAATGTAACAAAGAAGAAAAGTGTTGGTACACCACCAAAGTGTGCTGCAATAGTAGGACCTGCCACCATAGAAAGAGCAAATGCCATACCAATGCTTCCTCCCATTATCGCCATAGCTTTACCACGCTCTTCTTCGTGTACCACATCACTAATAGTAGCTGTTATAACAGAACCAATAGCTCCTGCACCTTGAATTAAACGTCCAATAAGCAGTGTATAGACATCTGTAGCCAACCCAGCTATAAGTGAACCAATAGCAAAGATGATTAAACCAATAACAATAGTCTTTTTTCTTCCTATCTTATCACTAATAGTACCAAATGGCACTTGAAACAACATCTGAGTAATAGCATATCCACCAATAATAATACCAACCATTGTATGGCTAGAGTTAGGCATATTGAGTGCATAGATAGAAAGTACTGGAAGTACAATAAACAACCCAAACATTCTCATGGAGATAATTAGGTTAAGGGGTAGAATTTTTTTAAACACGATTTCTTTCCTTGTAAAAATTTAAGAGATAATATTATATATAAGTTATGTTAATCATTATCTTATATGTATATTACTCTTCTAACTCTTAAATAGGAGTAAATAACTCTTATACTAATATATCTATGATATAATCATTTAACTTAACTAAAAGGACTTATCTATGATTAAAAAAGTCATAATTTCACTTGTACTAGTAATGGCTATTGCCGTAGGAACTCTTTTTGCCATAAATGGTAAAAACAATTACGACCCAAGCAAATATAGTGCTACAGCAACCAATGGTTTAACAGTAGGTTCAACATTATCATTTACTCTTCCTGACCAGTTTGATAAAGCTTCAACTCTTACCAATGATACAAAAAAGATTATATTTGTATTTGCAAAAGCTACAGGACATACAGTTAGGGAATTTCTAAAAAAACAAGACAAGAACTATCTACCTTCACGACATACTCTATTTGTAGCAGATGTAAGTGGTATGCCTACAGTCATTAGAAATAC
This sequence comes from Sulfurovum sp., assembly GCA_027045015.1. Taxonomy (GTDB): domain Bacteria; phylum Campylobacterota; class Campylobacteria; order Campylobacterales; family Sulfurovaceae; genus Sulfurovum. The sequence continues at coordinate 2,511 of JALUBF010000042.1, read as the reverse complement.
ATTTGCACTGCCTGATTTTAGAAAAAGCCCATATTCAGTTTTACTCATCTACGATAAATCCATAGCAAAAAGCTATAAAAATAAAAAAGATGCCAATAAAATTACAATAGTAACACTCAAAAACAAAAAAATCATAAATATAAAGACATTCTATAGTGAAGAGGAACTTAAAAAAGTTCTATAAATTTTATCTTTTAAAAAACTTTAGCCAAATTTGAAATATTTTGGCTTTAGTATTGTAAAATAAGTTCAATAAACTTTTTACAAAAAAGGAAACAGATGAAAGCACTTCTTTCAACCATATTAACTATACTTCTATTACTGCTAGCAGGTGGATATTTTCTTGCCTTTACCAAAGATGGTAACAACATATTAAAACCTGTTATAAATAGCTATTTAACACAAAAAGTAAAAGGTGCAGATGTAAAGATTGATGATTTTACACTAAACCCAGACCACGTAGTTATATTTGCTACCATCAACCATATGATAAAAGCAAACTTAGATAGTGACTTTGATCTATCTAACAATAGTTTTAATGCTATCTATACTATAAAAGCAGATAAGATAGAGACTAAAAATATAAAACTAGATAAAAAAGTTTATATCAAAGGTAAAGCTATAGGAGATATAGAAAAATCAATTATCTCTGGATTTGGTAAAATTGCCAATAGTGATATAGCATATAAATTGGATCTTATTGATAATAAACCTAAGAATATAGTTGCCAAGATAGATAAAGCTAAATTAGCAGAACTTTTAACTCTTGCTGGAGAAAAACCTTATGCAAATGGTGTTGTAAACTTAGTAGCCAATATCCCATCTCTTGATGAAAAACATCTAAAAGGTAAAGCAAATCTTACTTTAACTAACTGTAGAGTAAACTCTAATTTAGTTCAAAAAGATTTTAAAGTTAAACTACCAAACAAGACTACTTTTAACTTAAATTCATCTGCTATACTTAGTCAAAATAGCATAAATGTAGATGCAAAACTTTTAAGCTCTTTAGGAAATATTTTTATAAAAAATTTAAACTACAATCTAAAAAGCAAATATCTAAAAACACCATATATAGTAAATATAGCCTATTTAGAAAATTTAAACTCTCTAACCCATATGAAACTTAGAGGAACACTTAAAGCAAATGGTAATATACATATAAAAAAAGGGCATATCTCCCTAAGCTCTTATACCAAAAGTTTTGGAGGAGATACTAATGTTATCTATAGTGGGGACAAAGCTATAGCTACCTTAAAAAATATCTCTACTAAAACCATCTTCTATAAGTTAAGAATGAAACCATATACCGATGCAAAAGTTACAGCTAAAGTAGATATAGAGAGTATTAAAAACTTAAATGGTAAATTTTATCTAACAGCTGATGGTACAAACTCCAGATATAATCTAAAAAAATTATATAATTTTGATATAGATAGAAATGTTAAATATCACTTAATATCTAAAGGTACATTGAAGCAACATAAAATATTTGCTAAAGCTGATATAAAAGATAATATAGCAAATATAAAATTACAAAATATAGTTTATGATTTAAAATCTTCATATTTTAAATCACCATATGAAATATATGTTGATAATCTATCAAAATTAAACTATATCACAAAACAAAAGTTAATCGGAGATTTGAAAATAGTTGGTAAAATCTCACAAACAAAAGATTTGATTGTAACAGGACATACCAATAAATTTAATGGGGCTGAAGAGTTTAAACTAAAAAATAACCTACTAAGTGCAAATGTAAAAAGTGCTAAACTAACACAGATACAAAAGACTCTAAGCTATCCTCTTATGATTGAAGCTAATGCTGACGCTACTTTGAGTTATGATTTAAAAAGCTCTATAGGTAGTTTAAGTCTCATTATGAAACAAGCAAAAATGATACCAAATCAATTAACAAAAATCATAGCAGGATTAGGTGCAGTTGACCTATCTAAAGAACATTACAATGATACTAAATTAGATGCAAAACTAAGTAAAAATTTAATCAATTTTAATTTTCATGCCATAAGCAAAGCTGTAACTTTAAGTATAAAAAATGGTCTTATATACCAACCATCTAAAAAGCTCAATGCACATCTAGTAGTAACAATGGGGAACAAAAACTTAAAACTCAAAATAAAAGGAACAACAAATAACCCTAAGATAGCTCTTGATAGTTCAGCAGTCCAAGATATACTAAAGAGTAAAGTAGAAGAGAAACTCAAAAAGAAATTTGATTCAACAAAGGAAGAGATAAAAGATAAATTGAAAGATAAGATTAAAAATACTATATTTAAAGATTTATTTTAAGATAGATAGGATTGTGATACTACACAAACCTATCATATGAATATTTACTGCTTAGTTCATTGTAGAACTATGCATTAAATAACTTCTCTTCTATTTTACAATAGTTACGACAAACGCACCTCTAAAATCACCTTTTTTATATCCGATAGCTTTATCATTTGGATATTTTGCTTTAATGAGCTTATACGCCTCTGGATTTCT
>JALUBF010000041.1 GCA_027045015.1 Sulfurovum sp. | reverse complement strand
CTTTAAGTTCATCAATTCTTTTATCTGAAATCATTTCATCTAATGTATCAAAATAAGTGCTTACAGCTTTCTCAATGATATAGGTACGAGAACGTTCAAGTTCATGAGCATACGAATCTAAATCAGTAAGTAGTGTTTCATCCATACGGATATTAATTGCTTTTTTCATTTGTATCCTTTTGTAGATACATTATACTACATTTTCTATAATATTCCAATAGTAGTCTAACGACTGAAGATAGCCGATAAATTGCTGCTAGGTAATTTATTGGCTATTCTGTTTTGTTAACTTTTTATGCCAAAAAAAGCTTTTAAATCATCTGTTAGGCTAACCTGCTTGCTCTTACTCTTATAATTTTCAAAAATAATATTTATAATAATGTTTATAATTTCAATTTCCTCTTTTTCAGAGTGTTTTCTTATTTCATTGATTAATTTTTTAAATATATTTTTTATAATTTCAGTTTTCATTTCTGAAACATTTGTAGTTACTTCTTTAAATTCTTTCAATATCTAAATCGTCTATAATTTTTTCTATAAATTTAGAAGCTAATTTATCTTCTACTAATATGATCTTATCATAATATGAATGCTGATGTAATTTTGATGCAAGATAAGCAGGATAAATTGGATTAAAAATTTTATTATTCTCAATATGATATATGTTATTTTCATTTAAACTTTCTAATATTGCTAGGGAATGAGTAGCAAATACAATTAATAAATTAAATTCATCCATCCATTGCAACAATTTTTCTATAAATTTCTTTTGGGCTAAAGGATGTAGAGCAATATCAATTTCATCAATAATTAATAGTCTAAGTTCATCTTGATGCCTTCGTTTAGAAAATCTTTTAGTCTCTTTTTTGAAATTATTCTCATTGGAGTGTTATAGTTTAGTTCCCATTAATAGAACTTTAACTTTAGTAATTAAATTTTGGAATGTATGATGATGGGAACGAGCTAAAATATCATTTTTTATATACTCTTCTTCTTGAAAGTTCAATAATGAAAATAAACCATCATCTATTTTTTTAAATGTTTTAGCTATATCTCTATATAAGACACCTCTTATGCCAGCTTTCCATTCTTTTGATTTCTTTGCATCTGGATAAGTAAAACTTTTTCTCATATATCCTCATTATTATTTGTATATTTCTCTTCAAGTACTTGTTATATACTTTATTTGTATTTTACTTTAATCTTCATATTTCCATTTTTCCCAATCTTAATTTTGGCAGGTATTCCTTCTATTTCAGATTGAATATCTATACCAGCATTTTGATCAAGTGTTACTTCTATTTCGTCAGCATTATTCTCTTTTCCTGCTTTGATAATATCTACAGCAGTTTGTCTCTGTTCTTTAATCGTATCATCATTTGAAAATAAATCAAACACTTTTTCAATGATAAAAACATGAAGACCCAAGCCCATATTTTTTGCTAACTTTTTTGCAGATTTTTTTCCTTCTACAGTTGTTAAATCAAATTTCATTAACTTCTCCATATGTGTATATAAGCACTCATTCATCATACATTTTATACAAAATACCCTTAAGTTCCAACAATAACATACACTTTTAATATATGTTATAGAAAGTTAAATAAAGCAAACTAATCTAAAATCTCTCTAAAACTGCAAAATGTTAGATCTATTTTTGTTGATTTTGTGAAATCTTGATATTCTAATCCAAATAGACATTCTTTACTGTTTACCTTTTTGGTTATAATTTGAAAAATAATATTAAGGAAAATAATATGCCACTATTAGATAGTTTTACAGTTGACCATACAAAGATGATAGCTCCAGCAGTTAGAGTTGCAAAAAAGATGAATACACCATCAGGAGATGATATTACTGTATTTGATTTACGTTTTTGTAAACCAAATAAAGAGATAATGACAGAGAGAGGGATTCATACTTTTGAACATCTTTTTGCAGGATTTATGAGAGAGCATCTTAACTCTAAAAAAGTGGAGATTATAGATATCTCACCTATGGGTTGTAGAACAGGATTTTATATGTCATTGCTTGGTACACCAAAAGAGAAAAAGGTAGCTAAAGCTTGGAAAAAGTCTATGAAAGATGTGCTTAATGTTAAAAAACAGAGCGATATTCCTGAACTCAATATATATCAGTGTGGAACATACAAAATGCACTCACTAAAAGAGGCAAAAGAGATAGCACAAAATATTTTAGATAGAGGTATAGGCATTATGAACAATGAGGAACTAAAACTTAGTAAAAAAATACTAAAAGGTCTTTAATATGTTAATATGGATTCCTGTAGATAGTAGTGAAGAAAAAAGTGCTAAGATTAAGCCTCAAGTTGAAGCCTCTATGTGGGCTTTGGTAGATTTTGATGAAGGCGAAGTAGGCTCTGTAAAGTTTTATGAAAATCGTGAAGATTTAGGTGGAGAGTGGGTAGATTTTATTATCTTAGCTAATAAGTTTGAAAACTATATGGACTTTATGAATGAAGGTATGATGGTATTGGTCGTTCGTGAAGAGGAGAGTATAGAAGATATTATGACAGCTTTCAAATTTAAAGAGTTAGATGAGATAGGGCTATAAGAGGAGAGTGTTTTGTATAATGAAAAGTTGCGTTCAGATAAAGAGATAGTAGTAAGTAAAGATGGTTCAACTACACTCTACTCTAAAGAGTTTGATGAACATTATCACTCTACTAAAGATGGTGCATTATATGAGAGTTTAGAAAAATATGTAAAACCATCTTTCTTCTTTAAATCAGATAAAAATAAATTGACTATTTTAGATATCTGTTTTGGACTAGGGTACAATACATTTGCAACACTTTATTATATTAAAAAAAACAATCTAAAGACAAAAGTACACATCATCTCACCAGAGTTTGACGAGGAGCTTGTTCGTTCATTGGATAGTTTTGATTTTCCTTTAGAGTTTGAAGAGCTAAAGCCTATCATTAGAGAGTTATCTAAAAATTATTATTATGAAGATGAACAATTTAAAATAGAAATCATCATTGGAGATGCTAGAGATAGCATCATAAAACTACATAGTCATACTATAGATATAGTATATCAAGATGCTTTTAGCCCCAAACAAAATCCATTGCTATGGACAAAAGAGTGGTTCTCGGAGATAAGAGCTGTTTGTAAAGATGATGCTATACTTACTACATACTCAACAGCAGCATCTATACGTTTGGGACTTTATGAGAATGGATTTTATATATTTATACACAGAGCAAAAGATATACGCTACTCTACCATAGCATCACTAAAGATGTTAGATAGAGAGGAGTATGTAGATATGGAGTTGAAAAAAGTACGTAATCCTACGGCTAAAAGTATGAGAGATTTTGAGGTATATAAATCTTTAAAATAGAGTAGATTTTTATGTAGTCTATTTTTTTTCAATACCTTTTAGATATAATTCGTAAAAAAATAGGGCTTTTATGAACTTTGAAACTTACCCTTTTGAGAAACTTAACAATCTGCTCAATGATATAACTCCAAATAGTGACTATGAACCACTTTCTTTAACTATAGGTGAGCCACAGTTTGCTACTCCTAGTTTTATACTTGATGCACTTAACAATAATGCCTCTTTACTCAACAAATATCCTAAAACATCAGGCGAAATGGTGCTTCGTGAAGCGATGCTAAAGTACAATAAAGAGCGTTTTAATCTTACTCTTGAGAGTAGTCAGATTATCCCTACTTTTGGAACTAGAGAAGTGCTTTTTAACTTTCCTCAATTTTTACTACATGATGTAAAAGAGCCTGTTATGGTATTTCCAAATCCTTTTTATCAGATATATGAAGGTTCAGCTAAGGCTAGTAGAGCAGAGGTTATTTACCTCAATCTAAATGAGTCAAACAACTTTTTACCGACTATAGATGAGGAGTCTTTGGCTAAAGCAGATTTTGTGATACTAAACTCACCAAACAATCCTACATCTTCTGTTATGATGATAGAAGATTTAAAAAAGTGGGTAGAGCTTGCACTTAAACATAATTTTGTACTATTGAATGATGAGTGTTACTCCGATTTGTATCTAAATGAGCCACTTCCATCACTTCTAAATGCCAGTATAGAAGTAGGTAATGATGAGTTTAAAAATGTGTTGGTTATAAACTCTATTTCTAAACGCTCATCAGCTCCAGGGTTGCGTTCAGGCTTTATAGCAGGTGATGCCAATATATTAAAAGAGTATATAGTTTACCGTACTTATGTTGGTTGTGCATCACCACTTCCTTTACAAGAAGCAGCAGCTGTGGCATGGGCAGACCAAGAGCATGTAGATATATTTAGACAGAAGTACAAAAAGAACTTTGAGGTAGCTAAAGAGGTATTGGGTATTGATGCACCAGAGGCTACATTTTATATATGGCTAAAAGTAGATGATGAGATAGAGTTTACTACTAGAGTCTATAAAGAGTATAATCTAAAAGTAATTCCTGGTTCATTTTTGGGACGAGAAGGTGAAGGAAAAGGGTATGTACGACTTGCTCTTGTATATGAGGCAGATAAGACAAAAGAGGCACTAGATAGAATAAAATTAGCATTGGAGAATAATTAGATGAAAACACCAGAGATACATGCAGAAGAGTTAAAAAAAGACCCAGAGTTTTTAGCAAATATTAAAAGATTAGAGCAAGAGTGTAAAGAAGAAGAGAGCATAGCAAAGGGTTATCAACTCTTAGATGCACAGCTTATTATAGAGGCTAGTGAAGATGAGATAAATGAGATATTTACATTTATTGTCAATACAGCATTTGATAGACTAGCAGAGTACCTAAGTGAACACAAATCTTTTGATGTGGTAAATAACATAGAAGAGAGAGCCATAGCAAGAGCTATCTATGAACACGCCATTCAAAGATATAGTGAAAATGATAAAAAGGGTGCTAAAGAGATGTTCTTGGTGCTTCACCATACTGTGAATGATGAAAATCTTAAAGATGCTATGATGATACACGCTTGTGCAGTTATGGCAGGTAATAGTTTTGAGAATTTTGTTGAAGAGATGGTAGATGTAAATGATATTGATCCAAATGACCCATTGGCATTTTTTATTCAGACTTTTGTACAGCCAAATGATATACTTCTTGCTATGTTTGCAAAGTATGTAGAAGAGGGTAAAAAAGAGCTTAAAGTACTAGAAGAAGATAAGGAAAAATAGGTATGAAGATACATTTCATTGGTATAGGTGGTATTGGACTATCAGCACTTGCTAAGTTTCTTGTAAATGATGGGCATAAAATCTCAGGCTCTGACATAAAACAGACAGAGATTACCAATGATTTGGCTACTAATTTTAATGCTAAAATCACCATTCCTCATCATAGTGATGCCGTCGAAGGTGTAGATAGAGTTATATATTCAGCAGCAGTTCGTCCAAACAATCCTGAGTATCAAAAAGCTAAAGAGTTAGGCATAGAGCTACTCTCTCGAAAAGAGTCGCTAAAGAGCATACTTTGTAAAAAAGAGGTATATGCAGTAGGTGGAGCGCATGGTAAAAGTACAACCTCTGCGATGTTATCATCTTTACTCCCTGAATCAAATGCACTAATTGGTGCTATATCTAAAGAGTTTGGTTCAAATGTGCGTAACTACCCAAATAACAAGGTAGTATTTGAAGCAGATGAGAGTGATGAGAGCTTTTTAAACTCCAATCCATATTTGGCTATTGTTACCAATGTAGAGCCTGAACATATGGAGTATTATGAGTATGATGAAGAGCGTTTTTACAATGCTTATAGAAACTTTTTGAAATTGGCAAAAATACGTGTCATAAATGGTGAAGATGAGTTTTTAGGCTCTTTGGATATGGAGAGTATAAAGCTATATCCAAGTAAAGATATAAAAAATATAGAGTTTGTTTTAGTAAATGGTGAACCTCATACAAAGTTTGAGCTTTTGGATTTTGGTAGTTTTGAAGTATTTGGTTTTGGTAACCACATAGCACTTGATGCTTCTCTTGCCATACTTTCAGCTTTGGAGCTTGGAAAAAGTATAGATGAAATACGTTTAAATCTACTCAACTACAAAGGTATAAAAAAGCGTTTTGATGTTGTGCAAAACAAAGAAGAGTGTGTAGTTATAGATGATTATGGACATCACCCTACAGAGATAGAAGTAACTATGAAGTCACTACAGAGCTACAAGGAATTACGTGGATTTAACACGCTTAATGTTATCTGGCAACCACATAAATACTCAAGAACTATGGATAATCTTCAAGGTTTTGTAGAGTGTTTTGAAGGTGTAGATGAATTAGTTATACTCCCTATATGGTCAGCAGGTGAATTAAAAGTAGATATAGATTTAAAAGGTGCATTTTCTCGATATAAACTACTTATGGCAGATAGTGTTACCAAAGAAGACAGCACTGTTAAAGTTTTTAAAGATGGTCATATTATACGAGAGTATAAAGAGGGACTTATCTCAGCTTTTGGAGCAGGTGATATTACCTACCAGATACGTGGAGAAGCGTAGATATATGACTGAGATTTCAAATAGTAATAAATCTATAGTACAAAAACTTGATCTTGATGGCTACATAAAAGAGTTTCAAACCTTTTTAGCAAGAGAGAAACCTGTGGCTATGCAAGGAGATATAAACCAGCATTATCGTTATATAAAAGCTCTATCTAAAGTTGAGTTTCCTACCCCATCTTCTGTACCAAATCTTGACAATGAATTAGCACGTATTAAAAAACAAGCAGTATTAAGTTTAGATGAGATCTACTCTTTTGTAACTATGTTTAGTTACTTCAATAAGCTTAGTGCAGTTGGATTTACAGAGCCACTTATCTCGTGGATAGAGGGGATAGAGATACCTGAAGAGATAGTTGATGTTATAGGATATTTTAATGATGATGGTCAGATAAATCCAGAGCGTGACCCAGAGCTTTATAAATTGGAGTATGCTATAAAGCAAAATAGACGAGATATTAAAGATACACTATATAAATTGGCTCACTCATCTAAACTTAGAGATTATCTAGTAGATACTCAAGTCCACTTCAATGGTGGAGAGGAGACTCTTCTTGTCCGTGGTGGATTTAACAGTGCCGTAAAGGCAACGGTTGTGGCTCGTAGTTCAGGTGGATTTTTCTACATCTTGCCTCAGAGCATATCTCATCTAAAAGATAAAGAGTCAGCTCTACTTTCGAGTAAAGAGGAGATAGTTTACCGTTACTGTAAAGAGATCTCAGCTATATTTTTTAAATGGGAGAGATTTTTAACATTTATCAACAAAGAGTATGATAGATTTGACCACTATCAGGCTCGTGTAAATTTTGCTAGAGCTAAAGAGTATGAGTTTATACTTCCATCAAAAAGCAAACGCATCAAATTAACAGATTTTGCACACCCTGCCATAGAGAAGCCTGTACCAGTTACTATGGATTTTAACAAACAGATAATGCTTATTACAGGGGTAAATGCAGGTGGTAAAACAATGTTACTTAAATCTATGCTAAGTGCTGTTTATATGTCCAAATATCTTTTACCTTTTAGGTGTAATGAGAGTGAAACCGAGGTTGGACACTATAAGAGTATAGAGGCAGTTATAGATGACCCACAGTCAGTTAAAAATGACATCTCAACTTTTGCAGGGCGTATGCAGGAGTTTGCAAAACTCTTTAAAAAAGAGAATGCCATAGTAGGGGTAGATGAGATAGAGTTAGGGACAGACTCAGATGAGGCAGCAAGTCTCTTTAGGGTTATGTTAGATGATCTTAGTAAAAAGGGCATTAGCTTCATAGTTACTACCCACCATAAGCGTTTAGCATCTCTTATGGCAAGTGATGATGAGGTAGAACTTATAGCTGCTTTATATAATGAAGAGAGACGCATACCTACATATACATTTTTACAAGGAAGCATAGGTAACTCTTATGCTTTTGAGACGGCTGAGCGTTATGGTGTACCTGTTAGCATAATAGAAGAGGCAAAAAGAGTCTATGGTGAAGATAAAGAAAATCTTAATGAACTTATAGAAAAGTCAACAACTCTAGAGCTTAAAATGCGTATGAAGATAGCAAAGATAGATGAAGAGCTAAAGGCAGTTGAAGCTACAAAGATAAAGCTAAAAGAGGAAGAGTTTAGACTCCAAGAAGAACATAGGAAAGCCATAGCTACACTTGAAAATCGTTATAATTGTGCTACAAAAAAAGCACGAGAAGCACTAAAAGCAAAAGAGTCAACAGAGGGTAGAAGACTACTCAATGTTGCTCATCAACGTAAAGAATTTAAACAAAAAGAGTTGGCTAAAGTAGATAAAATAGTTCTAAAAGAGGGCGATAAAGTGAAGTATCGTTCACATAAAGGAGAGCTTGTATCATTAAGAGGTAAAGATGCTACCATCATTGTAGATGGACTAAAAATGCGTGTTCCTCTATCTCAACTAAAGCCAAGAGGCGATACTCCAAATGTAAAACTAAAACCAAAGCCAAAAAAGCCAAAAGTAGATGTAAATGTAGAGAAATCGGGTGCATCAGTTTCTGTAAAATTACTAGGAATGTATGCAGATGAAGCGATAGATACAGTAGATAAATTTCTCTCAGATGCATTGGTAAACAATCTAAGTGAAGTGCAGATTATTCATGGTACAGGTGGAGGAGTTTTATCTAAATTGGTTAGTGAGTATCTAAAGAGACATCCAAAAATTGGAAAATATTATCGTATGCCAGGAAACTTGGGTATTACGGTTGTAGAGTTGTAGTATATAGAGTAGTTTTGAGAATGTGTAATACGTTTAGGTAAGATTTTTAATTCATTAGATATAATTCTTAAAAAGAATTTTAGGAAATCATAATGAGTTACAATCCAAGTGAAATTGAAGCTAAATGGCAAAAAAAGTGGGACAACGAGAAGGCTTTTGAACCTGATGAAGGGCTAGATAGAAAGAAGAAATATATACTTTCAATGTTTCCTTTTCCTAGTGGACGTTTACATATGGGACATGTTAGAAACTATGCTATAGGTGACGCTTTTGCACGTTACTATAGAAAACAGGATTTTAATGTACTTCACCCTATTGGTTGGGACGCATTTGGTATGCCTGCTGAGAATGCTGCTATAAAAAATGGACGAGATCCTAAAGAGTGGACATATTCAAACATTGACTATATGAGAAAAGAGTTAAATAGATTGGGCTTATCTTTCTCTAAAACACGTGAGTTTGCTACATGTGATGAACTCTATACAAAGTGGGAACAAGAGTTTATCATAAAGATGTTTGAAGAGGGACTGCTTTATCGTGAGAGTGCTACTATAAACTGGTGTAATGATTGTCATACTGTTTTAGCTAATGAACAGGTTGAAGATGGTTGTTGTTGGCGTTGTGACAATCCTGTTGAACTTAAAGAGATGCCAGGGTACTATCTTGACATCATTAAATATGCTGATGATCTATTGGATGATTTAAAACAGCTTGAGGGTAAATGGCCTCAACAGGTATTAACCATGCAAGAGAATTGGATAGGTAAATCTAAAGGTCTTGAGTTTGAACTTAAGCTTAGCGATAGCTCAAAAGCTAAGCTTGGTGGAGAGTTTGATAGTTTTACCGTATTTACAACACGTCCAGATACTATATATGGAGTTACATATACAGCATTAGCTCCTGAACACCCTATCTGTAAATATCTTTTAAAGAACAATCTATTAGATGAAGATGTATCGAGTAGATTGGTAGAGATATCCAATATGACAGAGATAGAACGTGCAAAAGAGGATAAAGAGGGGTATGACTTAGGTTTAAGTGTTATTCACCCACTTACAGGTGAAGAGATACCTGTATGGAGTGCCAACTTTGTATTGGCAAGTTATGGTGGAGGTGCTGTTATGTCAGTACCTGCTCATGATGAGAGAGATTTTGATTTTGCTACAAAATATAAGTTGCCTATAAAACGTGTTATAGTTGGTAAAGATGATGAGTTACCATATACCAAAGAGGGAACTTTAGAGAACTCAGATGAACTCAATGGCATCTCAAATATAGATGCAAAAAAAGATGTCATAGCACTATTTGAAGCTAAAAAGCTTGGTCGTGGTACAACAAACTATAAGCTAAGAAATTGGGGTATATCTCGTCAGCGTTACTGGGGAGCTCCTATTCCTTTTGTGCATTGTGATGATTGTGGTTTGGTAGCTGAAAAGATAGAAAATCTACCTATAGCACTACCTGAAGATGTAGAGATAACAGGTGAAGGTAACCCTCTTGACAAGCATCCAACTTGGAAATACTGTAGTTGTCCAAAGTGTGGAAAAGATGCTAAACGTGAGACAGATACTTTAGATACATTTGTAGAGTCTAGCTGGTATCAATTTCGTTATGCAACAAATCCAAACAAATGGAACAGTGTAGGTATAGATAAAGAGGAGGCAAACTACTGGCTTGGTGTTGACCAATACATCGGTGGAATAGAACACGCTATCTTGCACCTACTTTATGCTCGTTTTTTTACTAAGGTGCTTCGTGATCTTGGCTATCATGATATAGATGAACCATTTAACAATCTTCTTACTCAAGGTATGGTACTTATGGATGGGGCTAAGATGTCTAAGTCTAAAGGAAATACTATTGACCCAGATGCTCTAGTAGATAAATATGGAGCTGATACTGCACGTCTATTTACACTATTTGCTGCACCACCAACTAAAGAGTTGGAGTGGAATGACTCTGCTGTTGAGGGGGCATTTAGATTTATTAAAAAGCTATATGACAGAAAGAGTAAAGTAGCTAGTAGAACATTACTAGATATAGACCAAAGTAAATTAACCAAAGAGTCTAAATTGGCACGTGTAAAAGTGTATGAAGCGTTGCAAAAATCTACAGATGTTTATGAAAGAACATTTGCGTTCAATACACTTATAGCTTCTTGTATGGAGGCACTAAATGCTCTTGATAAACAGGACAATAAAGATGTATGGACAGAGGGTATGTATATTATGCTTAATCTTTTAGAACCTATAGTCCCTCATGTTGCAACAGAGCTATCTGAAATGTTGTTTGATAGAGAAAATCTTAGAGTACAAATAGATGTAAAAGATGAAGTATTTGTACAAGATAGCATAGCTTATATGGTGATGATAGGTGGTAAAAAACGTACAGAGATAGAGGTTGCTCCATCGGCATCACAAGAGGAGATACTTACTTTGGCAAAAGAGGCTGGAGCTAAATGGTTAGATGGTATGAGCATAGTCAAAGAGATAGTTGTACCAAATAAATTGGTAAATTTAGCAGTTAAACCAAATTAGAAAACCAAAGGTATAAGATGAAAAGAGTATCAAATATTCACTATTTATTTCTTGTTACAGCAATGTTACTGCTAACAGCTTGTAGGTATAAGCCATCTTCTCATTTTATACAAAATATATTTGCAGATAGTATATATGTTGAGGTGAAAGTAGATAATGTTGAGCCAGAGAATGCACCATTTATAAAAGATGAGATAAACCGTCTTGTATATACACGATTTAAAGGTCATATAGCACCTAAAGATGTAGCTAAAAGTAAGATAATTGTATCTTATGATGGTAGTAGTTATACTCCATTAACTTACAAAGATGGGTATGTTACACGATATAGAACAAACATACATGTACACTTTGATATGTTAACAAAAGATGGAAAGCTAAGCAAAGATATATCTAGTGTAGTTGAGTCAGATATACAGGAATCATCTTTAACATCTTCTACTTTAAGAACAGAAGCTTTGCGTAAAGGTTTAGCAAAAGCACTTGATGAGTTTATGGCTTATGTGAGTGCAAAGGGAAGCTTGAAAGCAGTTGATAAGTAGTAAATAGATGGAAAATATTGATGGATTGATTGATTTTTTAGACTCTAAGCCTTTGTACTATAAAGAGATAGACCATAAGCGTGTTTATGATGCTTATGCTCTATTGAAACCTCATATAAAACAGCCTAAGACTCTCCATATTGTAGGTACTAATGGAAAAGGTTCTACAGGTCGTATGGTGGCATATTTGGCATACAAAAGTAACATTAGTGTTGGACACTACTCCTCTCCTCATATCTTGAAGTTTAACGAGCGTATTTGGCTAAATGGTCAAGATGCTTCAGATGATACACTTGAGATAGCACACCGTAAACTTTTTACCATTTTGTCTAAAGATATAGCAGAGGGACTAAGCTACTTTGAATATACTACTCTTTTATCATTTCTAGTATTTGAAGATTGTGACCTAATGGTACTTGAAGCTGGGCTTGGAGGTGAATTTGATGCGACAAATGTTTGTGATAAAGAGCTTAGTATCATAACTCCTATAGGCATAGACCATCAAGCATTTTTAGGCAATAGCATAGAGGAGATAGCATCAACAAAAATAGGCAGTATTCAAAAGAGATTGTTGTTGGCACCTCAACCTTATGATGAAGTTGTTAATGTAGCTAAAGAGATAGCATCTATCAAAAATGCACAAATCTTTTTTACTAAAGAAGAACAAGATAATCATCTCATAGATATAGTCAAATCTAAAAACTGGGGTAACTACCTCATAGATAATGCTAAGGTAGCCATGGAAGCTTTAGATATATTGGGTATAGAGTATAATATAGAAGATTTAAGAAGCTTAGAGCTGTTTGGACGTTTTTATCCACTAAGAGATAATATACGAATAGATGTAGGACACAATCCTCTAGCTGCTCATGCCATAGTAAAAGCTTTAGATAAAGAGGTAGTACTTATCTACAACTCTTTAGATGACAAGGATTACAAAGAGGTATTGAGAGTATTGAAGCCTAAAGTAAAGCGTGTAGAGATTATAAAGATTCATTCTCAACGTGCTACAACATTAAAAGAGATAGAAGAGGCTTTACAAATAGTAGGCTTGGAGTATAGATATTTTGAAAATAAGATAAATATAGATGAAAACTATCTTGTATTTGGTTCATTTTATGTTGTTGAAGAGTTTTTAAAGCAAAACAATATATAGATATTTGTAGTATCCAAATTACTATAATTAAATTTTAAAGGATAGATAAAATCGTATGTATCAAAGTAATATTTATGAATATTTAGAAGAGTTAACTCAGAGTAAACTACTCATCTGTAATGATGATAAAGAGGCAGTAAAGATACGAGATGTGGCTTTATTGCTTGGTTTTGATACTTTTGTCTTACCCGATATACGTGTGAGTGTTGGTGAAGATCTACGTACATATCTGGAGGATATTCGGTTATTTTTTCTTGAGTTAAGCTCTTTTTATAGGAGTCAAAAGAGAAAAGTGCTTATATCTCCTTTTAGAACACTTCTTATTCCTTTTCCAAAAGAGGAGTATTTTAGCTCTTATACTATAGAGTTTGCTCAAAATATCAATATAGCAGAATTTAAAGATATGTTATATAGATGGGGATACCATTTTACTGATATAGCAGCTCAAGCAGGTGAAGTTTCATTTCGTGGGGATATTATAGATATTTTTCCTATAGATGCTAAAAAGCCATACCGTATATCACTTTTTGATGAGGATATAGAGACTATCCAACATTATGATGAAGATAGTCAAAAACGCCTAAGCGAAGAGTTGGAATCGTTTAGCTTTACTCCAGCTTTTTTAGCCTTAGAGAAGGAGCAGTATGAGGCTCTAAGAGATAGATGTGAACTTAGCTCTTATGATATATTTGTAAAAGATATAGACTCTTTGGGACTTTGGCATTTAGATGAGCTAGGGCAGAGTGCATTGGAGCATTTTTCAGCTATATTGGCATCAAATATAGATGATGAGTTAAAAGAGCTTTATGAGTTGGAAGAGCCACTTGTTGCTAGAGAATCTTTTTTAATCCCCTCTATACCAGATGGTTCAAAATATCGTGACCTTGAAGTGGTAAATCCAAATAAACTTTTAGAGTCCCATAAAGATAAAAAGATAATAATTATCGCTAAAAATGAGAGTATTGTTCGTGGTTCACAGTTGCACTCATTTAAAGATATAGAGTTTGTATATCAAGATGGTATTGTCAATATACTTGGGGCAGATAGAGTCATCATATCTCTTAATAAACCAATAAAACGTAAAAAGGTAAAAAGAGCCTCTATTATCTTAGATGAACTAAAAGTAGGTGATTATGTAGTTCATGAGAACCATGGTGTAGGGATATTCAAAGGTATAGAAAAACGTGAAGTTTTAGGAAGTGTAAGTGAATTTGTACTTATCTACTATCAAAATGATGATGCTTTACTTATACCTGTAAGTAGTTTAGAGAGTATTGACCGTTATGTAGCTGAGGGTGGTACACTTCCTGTACTTGACCGTATGGGTAAAGTGAGTTTTAGAAAGCTTAAAGCTAAAGTAAAAGAGAAACTATTTGCCATAGCATCACAGATTATCAATCTATCTGCACAAAGACATTTAAAAAAGGGTATAAAGTTACTAAACAGTGGTAAGTGGGGTATTGAGCATAAGATATTTTTATCTAAAGCAGGTTTTATACATACTCAAGATCAAGAAAAAGCTATCTATGATATGCTCAAAGATATGAGTTCAGGTAAAATGATGGACAGACTACTTTCTGCTGATGTTGGATTTGGTAAGACAGAAGTAGCGATGAATGGAATCTTTGTAGCTGTTAAAAATGGCTATCAGGCTATGATGATAGCACCTACAACACTTCTGAGTTCTCAACACTATAAGTCGTTAAAAGAGCGTTTTGATGAGTATGATATAAAAGTAGCCAAATTAGATAGATTTAGTACAGCCAAAGAGAAGAGACAAACTTTGGAAGGTTTAGTAGATGGCTCTATTGATGTAGTGGTTGGTACACACGCTTTACTCAAAGCAAAGTTTAAAAATCTAGCACTTGTTGTCATAGATGAAGAGCATAAGTTTGGAGTAAAACAAAAAGAGGCACTAAAAGAGATGGCTATAGATGTGCATCTTCTTTCAATGTCTGCTACACCCATACCACGTTCGCTCAATCTAGCACTATCGGAGGTGAAAAGTTTCTCTGAGATACTTACTCCACCAGTAGAGCGTCAAGGTGTTAGAACATTTGTAAAATCTTATGATGATAAGGTGATAAAAGAGGCGATATCAAGAGAATTAAGAAGAGGTGGGCAGGTATTTTATGTATTTAACTCCATAGCTGGTATAGAAGAGAAGAGAAAAATACTCTTGGATATATTGCCTAAACTTCGTATAGCTGTACTTCACTCTCAAATATCGGCAAAAGAGACTGAAGATGAGATGTTGAAGTTTGAAGATGGTGAGTATGACCTCTTACTCTCTACTTCCATTGTAGAGTCAGGCATACATATGCCTCACGCCAATACTATGATAGTAGATGGTGCAGATAATTTTGGTATAGCTGACCTTCATCAACTTCGTGGACGTGTAGGGCGTGGTGGCAAAGAGGGGTACTGCTACTTTATGGTAGCAGACAAAGAGCGTTTAACTGAGAATGCAAAACGTCGATTAATAGCACTTGAATCTCATTCAGATTTAGGAAGTGGTGCAGTGTTGGCATTTCATGATTTGGAGATACGTGGTGGTGGAAACATTATAGGTGAGGCACAATCTGGACATATAAAACAGATAGGGTATTCACTCTATTTGCGTATGCTTGAAGATGCTATAAAAGAGCTTAGTGGACAAGATAAAGAGGTAGCTCATAACATTGATATGAAACTTTCAATTGATGCCTATCTTAATGAAGAGCTTATAGAAGAAGATAGACTTAGACTAGAGCTATATAGACGGCTATCTCTTTGTGAGAGTGTAGGTGAAGTTTATGAGATAGAAGCAGAGATAGCTGATAGATTTGGAAAATTAGATACTACTACTAGAGCATTTATAGATGTTATTGTTATGAAGGTTCTTGCTCGTCAAAAAGGTATCTCAAAAGTATCATCATATGGTGAAAATGTATTTATAGAGTTTAGAGATGAGAGTAAAGAGCGTGTTGTACTTAAATCAAACTCAAAAGATGATGATGACATCATAGCTACAGCTATGGGTTATTTGAAAAAGTAAGAATATTAGATGAATTTTATAGAATCAGAGATATTAAAAGGTAAATATTTTGTAGCAAATAGTCGTGATAGACTTCGTGCAACTATGGTAAATCTATTTATGTTTGTTGGAGCATTTATCATACTTCTTTACGCTTATGATAATTTAGAGCATAGATATTATATTATGATGATAGTAGAGTTGTTAATAGTATTGACTTTAACAAGTGCATATCTGTTATTTCCACATTATGTATCTATAACTACTGCATCATATATGGTATTTGGTGCATTTACTTTTCTTTTGTCTATATCTTTTGTAGTACCAGACAGATATCCTGAGCTATCACTCTTTTGGCTTGCTTCACTTCCTATATTTGTCTTTTTCTTTTTGGGTGTAAATAGGGGTATAAGATGGAGTGGATATATGTTTGTTATTTTGCTTATTATCCCTTTGACATCATATATCATGGATATAAAGTTTGTCTATGATTGGGAACTTCTATCTCAAATACTATTTGGATACTTGGTAGTATCATATATGCTTTATATTATAGAGAAAGAGAGAAGCTCTTATGAGCAGAGGTTATCTGTTGCTTTAGAGGAGAATGAAATGCTCTTTAAAGAGGTTCATCACCGTACTAAAAACAATATGCAAGTTATTATGGGGCTACTTGAGACTCAGTCATTTAAGATAGATAATCCAAAATACAAAAAGATGTTTGAAGCACATGTTGACAGGCTAAAAGCTATGAGTCTGATACATAAAAATCTATATACCAATAATCTATATAGTGAAGTAGATATAGGGGTATATCTGAATGATATAGCAAAAAGTCTAAGAAGTTATACTCATCACAATATCTATCTTGATATAGATAATATAAGAGTAGATATGAAGAGTGCTATGAATATTGGTCTTATATTTAATGAAGCTGTTACAAACTCCATAGAACACGCTTTTATGGAAGATGAAACAGGAGATATAGAGGTTAAGCTAAAGGCTACCGATATGCACTATATCTTGACTATATCTGATAATGGTAGAGGTTTTGATGCGACAAAAAAGTATAGCTCTTTGGGAATGACGCTTATTGAAGATTTGAGTAGTACACTATACAACAGTAGTTTTGAGATAGATACAAAAAATGGTGTTACTATTTTGATATCTTTTGAGCTGAAGGAGGATAGATAATGAATTTGCCTAAACATATCATCTTAGTAGAAGATGAGGCTATCACTCAACGATATATTAAAAATATTTTTGAGCAGTATAGTGTAGAGATTGTTGGTTGTTTTGATAATGCTTCAGATCTTTTAAAGCATTTTAAAAATCTTGAATTTGATATGATTTTAATGGATATAAATATTAAAGGTTCTATAGATGGGATACAGTTATCAAGAGAGATATTAAAAAGTTCCAATGTACCCATAGTTTTTATAAGTGCGCATAGTGATGATGATACAATAGAGGAGCTTTTGGAGTTAGCACCTTATGGTTTTATAGGTAAACCATTTTCAGCTAAAGAGCTTTTGGCAACAGTACGTATAGCCTATAAGAGATTTTTAATAAACGATAAACAGAGTGATACTTTAGAAAAGAAATTGAGTATAGATAATGATATTATCATCACTGAAAACTATCAATACTCCATAAAGATGTCTGAACTATACAAAAATGGTAAACTTATAAAGCTAAATCATAAACAAAGAAAAATATTGGAGATAATGGTAAAAAATATCAATCATATAATAGAGTATGAACAGTTAGTAGAGTATGTATGGGGTAGTGATGATGTGGCAGACTCCTCACTTAGAACACTAATCTACTCTTTGAGGAAAATATTGCCAGATTTACCCATAGTTTCTCACAGTAAAATAGGTTATAGTTTAAAAAACTAGCAAGATATCAAATATATATGGTTTAGGCTATAAATTTGTATTAAACTCCGATTAACTTCTATCAAGTAAACTTCTTCTAACAAATACTTAGGAGAATAACTTGAGTCAAATCATACAAAACATTAAAACGGAAATAGGTAAAGTTCTTGTAGGTCAAGATAAGATGGTAGAGGGGTTACTTGCAGGACTTCTTTGTCGTGGTCATATATTGCTTGAGGGTGTACCAGGACTTGCTAAAACAACAGCTGTCAATGCGTTGGCTAAGACACTTGGTTTAGAGTTTAAGCGTGTACAGTTTACTCCAGACCTTTTACCTTCAGACATTATAGGTACTGAGATATATGACCCAGCCAATAATGCTTTTAAGATAAAACAAGGACCAATTTTTACCAATCTACTCTTAGCCGATGAGATAAACAGAGCTCCAGCTAAAGTACAATCTGCACTACTAGAGGTGATGCAAGAGCGTCAAGTGACTATTGGAGATGAGACATTTAAGATAGACCTTCCTTTTTTGGTTATGGCTACACAAAACCCTGTAGAACAAGAGGGTGCATATGAGCTACCTGAGGCACAATTGGATAGATTTATGATGAAGATAGTTGTAGGTTACAACACAAAAGATGAAGAGCTAGAGATAGCTAGACGCGTTGCAAATAATAGCTTTGAGAGCATAAAACAAGTAGCAACCATAGATGACTTAAATAAAATACGAGAAGAGGCACTAACTGTTCATATAGATGAGGAGATAGAGAAGTACATCATAGAGATTATATCTGCAACACGTAATCCTAAAGAGTATGGGTTGGAGAAACTTGAAAGTTACATTGAGTTTGGAGCGAGTCCAAGAGCAAGTATAGATATGTATAAGGCTGTTCGTGCCATTGCTTACTTAAAAGGTCAAGATTTTGTTAGTCCAATAGAGATAGCCTATATCGCTAAAGAGATTTTGCGTCACCGTATTATATTGTCTTATGAAGCACAAGCAGAAGAGATAACAACAGATGAAATCATAGAAAAGATATTATCAGCAGTACCAATTCCATAGGATATAAAGATGAACAAAGCTGTTAAAAAAATTATCCTTAAAACAAAAAAGCAAGTATATGGAGATATGCTTGGAAATAACTCTTCACTTTTTCAAGGTGAAGGGTTTGAGTTTGCAGAGTTGCGTGAGTATGTCTATGGTGATGATGTTCGTAAGATAGATTGGAAAACTACAGCAAAACTTGGCAAACCATTTGTTAAAGTATATAAAGAGGAGCGTGAGTTAAATGTGGTAGTTGTATCTGTATTATCTGGTTCTACCTACTTTGGTACAGTAAAACAAAAATCTGACATCATAGCTCAGACGGTAGCAACACTTGGTTTTTCAGCCATTAAAAATGCAGATCTCTTTTCACATATGATTTTTGCAGATAAGATGTATGAATTTTCTAAACCAAGTAAAAAACTCTTCTCTTTGCATAAAGCTGTAGAAGATGTAGTAGAGTTTAATTCATTAGGTAAAGAGGCTAACTATCAATCCTTGGTAGATACTCTTGTTAATCGCCTAAAGAAAAAAGCATTGCTCTTTATAGTATCTGATTTTGTAGGAGATATAGATCTTAAACTTTTATCTAAAAAGCATGATATATTTGCAGTTATGGTGCGTGATAAATTTGAGGAAGATCCAAGTGAATTGGGTTATCTTAGACTTATAGATATGGAAACAAGACAGAGTTTTGAGGGCAATATAGACAGTGGTGCATTAAAAAAATATAAAAAAGCACTCCATGAGAATGATGAGAAGTTGTATCGAGAGTTTAAAAAGCAGGGTATTCGTTTTACTAAGATATATACCGATGAAGATCCAACATTAAAGCTTATGAAAAATATGAGATAAGGGGTTAGAATGAATGAACAAAATATTACCAATACACTTCGTGATATTAAACCTCTATTGAAGATACCAGATAATACATACTATATCTACTGGGGAGTTGTTATCTTTGTTAGTTTACTTGTAGTTGGTGTACTATTTTTTATCTTCAAAAAGTTATGGGATAATCGTAAGATAAATCTAGCTAAAGAGTATCTAAAAGCTATAAAGCAGATAGATTGGCAAGATACAAAAAAATCAGCCTATGAAGCAACACACTATGGGAGGCTTTTGGCAACAGATGAGAGAAGAAAAGAGCTTTTTTCACAACTTGAGCCGATGTTGACTCAATATAAATATAAAAAAGAGGTAGATGAGGTAGATAGTGATACTCTCAATCAATTTAACCTCTATGTGCAGGTGGCAGATGAATCAGTTTAGTTTTGAATATCCATATCTATTGGCACTTATACTTCTATTTGTTGTATGTGCAAAGTATTGTAAAGAGCGTAGTAGGGCTATCTTCTTCCCACATATAAAGAGTCTAATGAGAAGTTCAAGTAGTAGTTCATCTATTTTAATGTGGTTGAAGTGGATTGGTGTTATATCAGCAGTGATAGCACTTGCTTCACCTGTGATTACAAAGTCATATAGTAACTCTAAAAAAGATGGTCGTGACATTGTCTTGGTGCTTGACTCATCAGGCTCTATGGGGCAACCTTTTGATAGCACTTATCGTCCTAAGTTTGATGTGGTAAAAGATGTTGTTAGTGATTTTATAAAAAATCGTAAAGATGACCGTATAGGAATGGTGACATTTGCAGATATAGCATTTATCGCTTCACCTCTTACTTTTGAGAAGAAATTTTTGACAAATATTACTAAGATGCAGAAGCTAGGAGTAGCAGGAGAGCATACAGCTATCAATGATGCTATTGTTCAGAGTTACAATCTTCTAAGTAAAAGTAAGGCAAAGTCAAAGATAGTCATACTTCTAACAGATGGTGTGGACAATATGTCTAAAGTACCTTTTGATGATGTGATTAACCTTATTAAAAAGCGTAATATTAAACTATATACCATAGGTATTGGTACTAATCGTGACTATAATGGAGCCTACTTAAAAGCTTTGGCAGATGCAGGAAAAGGTAAAGCATATGGTGCAAGAGATACGACAGAGTTAAAAAATATATATAAAGAGATAGATAAACTTGAAGCGACAAAGTTAAATGATAAAAAGATAGTACACCATACATATCTATATATCTATCCACTCTTTTTAGCTATTTTGAGTCTATTGCTTTTTGTATATATTCGTAACTCTAAAGGGGTATAAAAGTGAAAGGAGCGTTTTATGATATTTGTTAATTCTATTCTATTTTGGGTACTTATTGTTCCTTTTGTAATTTTTGCTTTTCTTATAAGTACAAATAAAGAGAGACTATCTCGTATATTTGATGAGAAGGTTCTTCAGCGTCTTAGTGCTACAGATGAGAGTATGCCTATGATGGTACGAAATGTTTTGATGTTTGCAGCTATTTTCTTTATGATAGTAGCGATGGCTCGTCCTGTGATAGATAGGGGAGATAAAAAGGTGTCAATGCAAGGATTGACTATCTTAACAGCTCTTGATATCTCTGGTTCTATGAGAAGTAGAGATATATATCCTAACCGTTTGACATTTGCAAAAACAAAGATGAAAGAGTTTTTTAATGCTATGCCAAGTGACAATATAGGAGTAGTGGCATTTGCATATAGCTCTTTTGTATTAGCACCATTTACTTCAGACAAAGAGACATTAAAGATGATGGTAGATGGCGTAGATGAGTCATATATAAGTATGGGTTCTACAGATTTTTCATCATTGGGTAATCTAGCAGGTAGTTTGCTGAAAAAGAAGAAGCCTAAAATCTTAGTACTATTTAGTGATGGTGGAGATAAAGATGCTATAAAAGGTTTCAAACAGATACTAAAAGATAACAACATAGACCTATATGTAGTACTTGTAGGTACAAACAAGGGTGCACCTGTCATAGATAAAAATGGTAAACCTATAGTACAAAAAGATGGTACTATAGCCATAACTCAACGTAATGATGCTTTAGGTACATTGGCTAAAGATAGTGGTGGGGCATATGTTGTAGCAACAAATGGAAAAGATGATATGGAGCAGTTGGCAAATGTAATAAAAAGTAGATATAAACAAGAGCAACAAGGGGAAGTGACCATTAAAGATAGAGTAGAATACTTCTACTATCCTCTTGGATTGGGATTATTGTTACTACTTATCTCATTTAGTTCAATGCCTAAGATGAGCAGAGATGAAAAATTAAAAATTAAAAATGGAGATAAAGTATGAAAAAACTGATAATACTATTTACTATTTTCTATACATTATCAAATACTCTATATGCTGGTATTATGGATTTTAAAAGAATAGATGAGTCTAAGAGGGCTTATGAAGCAAAAGATTATGGAAAGAGTATTAAACTACTCAATAAAATAGATGCTAAGAGTCCTCAAAAAGAGTATGATTTGGGAAATGCTCTTTATAAGAGTAAAAATTATGATGGAGCGTTACAGGCATATAAAAAGGCTAAAGGTATTGATGAAGCTACACGTTTGTACAATATGGGCAATAGTTATTTTCAAAAGAAAGATTTAGATAAAGCGATAGACTCTTATGAAAAATCTCTTAAACTTAGAGATGATAAAGATGTAAAATTCAATCTTGAACTTGCAAAGAAGATGAAGAAGAAAAAAGAGCAACAGAAAAAGAAGCAACAGCAGAAGAAAAAGAATCAAAAGAAAAAAGAAAATAAGAAAAAGAAAGATAATAAAAAACAAAACGATAAGAAAAATAATAACGATAAAAAACAAAACAATAAAAAGCAAGATAAACATCAGAAAAAAGATGGTGACAAAAAGAAGAACGATAAAAAACAAAAAGATAAGAAAAAACAAGGTGATAAAAAGAACTCAGAGTCTAAAAAAAGTAAAGCTAAAAAAGATAAAAATGGTAGAAAAAAGGCTACTCCTTCAAAAGCACAACAAGAGAAGAGTAGAGCTAAAAGATTAAAGGCTCAAGAGTTAAAACGTCTTATGAAGAAGATGCAAAATGGTAAAACCCCTACAATGTTATACCAGATGAATGCACCTCAAAAGCCACGAAATGGTAGTAATGTTAAACCGTGGTAGAGAGATATTACAGAGATTTTATTTAGGAGAAAAGAGATGAAAAAAGCACTATTACAAATATTGGCTATGGGCTATATATTGTCCAGTATGTTACTAGCTATAGGTGTCAACGCTACAGTTGATAGAACAGAAGTAGTAAGAGGTAATCCTGTAACATTAGATATAAAAGCTACAGGAGGGAGTGTAGAATTTCCTACTATCTCTACAATTGATGGTTTAGCTATTATAGGAACTTCTACATCAAGTAGTAAAAATATAAGCATAATAAATGGTTCTGTAAAATCAGAGCTTACTACCTCTAAAATCATACAGTTTATGCCACAAAAGGATATGACTATACCATCTTATGTAGTCAAAGTAGATGGTAAAGAGTATAAGACAAATCCTATAGATATAAAAGTAGTCAAATCAAATGTACCTGCAACAAAGGGTAATGCACTATTTACTTTGAAAATGAAAGCAAATAGATTAAAAGTAAAAGTAGGTGAACCCCTTATAGTTACTGTATATTTTGCTTTGGGTAAAGATGCACAAGTTTCTCAAAATGTAGAGTACAATAAGCCTGATTTGTCTGCATTTGTTAAGCTAAAAGATGCAGTTCAAAGAGCCTATATAAAAGGAAATTACCATATACAAGAGTTACAATATGTAGTAACAGCTCAAAAAGAGGGTAACTTTACCATTGCTCCAGCAGATGTTAAAGTTGGAGTAGAAGATACAACTAAAAGAGACTTTTTTGGTATGGGATTTGCTACTAAATGGTACGAAACATCATCCAATAAGCTTCATATAGAAGTTTTACCACAAACAAAAAATGCAGATATGGTAGGTGAATTTAAAATTACCTCCAAGATAGACAAAAAAGAGGTTAAAGCCAATAAACCTGTAAACCTTACTGTTAAGATAGAAGGATATGGTACTCTTGATGGATTTGAGTTTCCAAAGTATGATATTGACGGAGTGACAGTATATAGCGATGATGCAAAAGTAGATACAAAGATAGTAAATAACAGAGTTCATACTACCTATACAAAGAGTTTTGCATTTATCTCAAATAGAGATTTTAAGATACCAAAGTGTACATTTAGTGCATTGGATAGTAAAACAGATACTCTTACAACATTAAGTGTACCAAAGTATAATATAGAGGTAAAAAAGAGTAAAAATATAGTGGCTATGGCTACATCAAACAATGGTATAGTCCAAACCAATCAGTCTAAAACCACTACACCTAAAGATGTAGTAGTTAAAAAGATAGTTAGGGTAAAAAACGTTGCTTGGTGGATGTTGGCATTGGCATTTTTAGCTGGTATGTTAGTTATGTATATGGTACGTTTTATCCCTAAACGAGAGCCAAAACCATATAAAGAGAGTGAAGCTCTTAAAATTCTATATGGACACATAAGTGAAGATGAGAAGATAGAAGAGATGGTAAGAAAATTATATGCAAAAAAAGCAGGAGATAAATCTATTGAGATAGATAAAAAAGAGTTAAAAGAGATGGTAGAAAAATTTTTATAATCTACTCTTTATAGAGTAGATTTAATACAGTTTAACGAGCATGTAAAAAGCACTATAAGCGTATTGCTTCATTTCGTAAATCTGGTGCAAGAGGTGAACAAAATATTATTATAAATACATTTTACCTCAATGGTCAAAAGAGATCATAAATAACATACTTTCATATGCAAACACATCAGTTCTTCAAAATATTTATAGTCATCGGAATTATGAAAGATATTCATCTTATTTACACCTCTATTAAAAATTTGCTAATACTCTACTATCTCTATATATGGTTATCTTGCTATCATAATCTCCTTGGGGAGAGTATAGTTTAGGTTTATTTAGATTATCATTATTATCTGACTCTAAAAAGTTCCAATAATGAGACTTATTGTCCGTTGATTTATCGTCTGCAACTATGTATTATTATCTTATGAATATTCAAAATAAAATACTATTAACTCAACTTGCTGAAAAAATTAAAGCAAGAAGAACTGAACTAAATATTTCTCAAGAGAAATTAGCAGAAAAATGTAATTTTGATAGAACTTATATTAGCCTACTAGAGCGATCTAAAAGGAATTTATCATTTTCAAATTTAAAGAAATTATGTGATGGTTTAGAAATAAGTTTATCAGATTTATTAAAAGGTTTATAAAAATGGATGTAAATAAAAAAATTATTATTGAAAGATTTAATAATAGACTTCTTGCAAAACTCAATTTCCAACACTCATTCCTCTATCAAAATTAATTAACCCACAGATAAGATTTACTCGTAAATTATATCGTTTTCTTCTGTTTCTATATGGTTGTTTAAGTATTT
>JALUBF010000040.1 GCA_027045015.1 Sulfurovum sp. | reverse complement strand
TGATACCATCGTAAAGTTAGAGAATTTTACATCACTTTTACATAAATGGAATGGTGTTCATAACCTTACAGGAGCAAAAAATATAGATGCTATATATAAAAATATAGTAGATTCTTTATATCCTTTGACATTTATAAAAAAGCCTAAAACACTTTTAGATGTAGGAACTGGGGCAGGTTTTCCTGGGCTTGTACTTGCCATAGCTATGCCAGAGTGTGAAGTTGTACTTGCTGAGCCACTTAAAAAGAGAGTATCTTTTTTAAAATATGCAACTATAGATTTAGAGTTGAAAAATGTATGTGTAGAGTCAAAGCGTGTAGAGTTTGTAGAGCATTCACCTTTTGATATGATAAGTTCTCGTGCAGTGACAAATACAAAGTTGCTTTTAAAGCTAACTAAAAATCTAAGTGATAAATCTACAGAGTACCTTTTTTATAAAGGTTCACGCGTATTTGATGAAGTTTTAGATGTAGAGCATAAGTTAGAGTATGATATAGTACAAAAAGAGCAAAGAAATTATTTATATATAAAGAGTTAATTATGATTTTAAAATTACTTATTTTTGCCATTTTAGGTTTACTTATCTATAGGTTTCTTGGTGGTAAACTAGCGACATTTGGTAAAACAGCAGAAGATAAAAAGTTAGATGATGATACATTAGTAGAGTGTAAAAAGTGTGGTACTTATGTGACGATAAAAGAGAGTATAATCGTAAATGGAGAGTACTACTGTTCTAAAGAGTGTATCTCTTAAAAAGGAAAGATTATGATAATAGTTGGACATAAATGGATAAAGAGTAAAAAGTTTCGTAAGGTATTTTCTTTGGAAGATATAAAAAATAGCAGTGCAGATGAAATTGTACTTCTTGAACCTTTGGTTGATTCTCATGGATTTGCTCAATATTGTCAAGAGAACAATATAGAGTATGCCGTAGTAGTAAATACTCTTGATAATGCACTTTTTGCTAATGCCCTTGGAGCTAAATATATAATATGTGAAGAAGATGATGCTCTTATGATACAACCTATCGCACAGGAGTATCTATTTGATACACGTATTTTAGTACTTATTCACTGTGAAAAATCCATAAATAAACTAGCACGTAGTGGTATAGATGGTGTTATTTTTGCTGAAGCGATATGTTAATTATTGATGCTTAGAGATATTTTACGTTATAAAATTACATATACTCTTATAGCAATCAATGTTATAGTATATCTTTTTACCTCTTTTTATAGTCACTCTATTATCGATATGAATATGGAAGTCTTAGCAGATATGGGTGCATTATTTGGACCTTATGCTGTTGGAAAGGGCGAGTGGTATAGACTCTTTAGTGCGATGTTTTTACACGCTGGTATTACTCATATTGCTATGAATATGTTTTCATTATATATCGTAGGACGTGGGGTTGAGTTATATTTTGATACAAAATCATATATCAGTATCTATCTCTTTTCAGGTCTGCTTGGTGGAGTAGTCTCTTTATATATGCACCCATATAGTGTAGGTATAGGAGCTAGTGGTGCGATATTTGGTATTTTTGGTGCATTGGCTGGATTTTTCTTGGCTCATAAAGAGGAGATAACAGAACAATTTAAGCTATTTATGAAAGATTTTGCCATAATCATAGGTATAAACCTTCTCATAGGTTTCTCCATTACATCGGTAGATGTTTCAGCTCATATTGGAGGTCTTTTTGTTGGAATTTTAGGTGGTTTTTTACTCTCTAAGAGCTTAAGATTTCTACTTCTTTACAACTCTTTGATGTTATTTCTTTTGGTAGCAGGGTATTACTATCTGACTACACAGTATGTTCAAGTTGTTTTTTAGCAGATAAAAAAGTAGATTTTTACAAAGGTAGATATATCTTATCTATAAGCTCATTATATTCACTTTTGGCATCTGAATCTATAGTTATGCCTCCACCACTTTTATAGTATAGTTGGTTATCTATTTTTTCAATAAAGCGTATCATTACACTTGAATGCAGACTTTGACCATCAAAGATACCAAATACACCTGTATAGAAGTTGCGTTCATACTCTTCAACACTATTTATAATCTCTACAGTACTTTTTTTAGGAGTTCCTGTGATAGACCCAGCAGGAAGAAGTTTCAAAAGTAGTGAACCTATGTTATCTCTCCAATTTGATGGTAGTTTAGCTGTGATTTTAGAGCTTACTTGAAGTAGCTCTTTATCTCCAGCTTTTATCTTCTCAACATAACGAAACTTATCTACTTTAACACAAGAGCCGACTATTCCCAAATCATTACGCATCAAATCTACTATCATTACGTGTTCAGCCATCTCTTTTTTGTTATTTAGTATGCTCTCTTTTGCGTTTGGAATATTGGCATCAATAGTTCCTTTCATTGGATATGTTGCTATGGTATCACCATCAATCTCTACAAAACGCTCAGGTGAAAAGCAGATAAACTCATCTTTATAATAGAGTTTAAACTTTGCTTTTGCGTAGGTAAATATCTCTTTTAGTGAGTAGTTTGTCTTTATGGGTGTTTTAAAAGTGAGGTTTAGAAGATAGGTGTTGCCTAAGCGTATCTCTTTGACTATTTTACTCATAGCTCGTTGATAGCTCTTAAAATCGATAGGATTTTTAAAAAAAGTAGAAGATTTTTCTATTTTTTTTACAGGATAGTTACGCCATGACTCTAATCTGTAGTATATATCACTATCTAAATCATCAAGTGCTTTAGCAAAGATTTTGTTTTGGTCATATGAGATGATAAAGAGAAAAGGTATGCGAGATTGACCAAGTCTGTCTATCTCATTGAAACCTTTTTCTTTGTTAAGCCACATATCTATGCATCTAAGAGTAAAAGCTTTAGTATCGCCATTCTCATAAAGACACCATTTTTTACTTGAGTTAGTACCTTACATCTAGGGTCATCAAGCATCTCATCAGATATATCTATGTTTCTCATTACAGGTCCTGGGTGAAGCAACAATATATCTCTATCTTTCATACGCTCTTTAGTTATACAGTATTGTCTAGCATAATCATCATAATCTTCAAAAAGCTCTGTCTCATGGCGTTCAAGTTGAGCTCTAAGACTCATAATAACATCTACTCTATCCATAACATCTTCTAAGTTTTTGTACTGAGGTAAATCACTTGTAGGCATAAACTGTTCAGGAGCTACGAGCAATACATTCATACCCATACGTCTCATAAGACGTATGCCAGAACTTGCCACGCGTGAACTTACTATATCTCCTACAATAGCTATGGTTTTTCCTTTAATATCACCATTAAAATATTCTACCATTGTAAAGAGATCAAGTAGTGCTTGTGTAGGGTGGGCATAGTTACCAGCTCCAGCATTTATGACAGGAGTCATCTGCATATTGGCTAAAATCTTAGGTGTTTTATTGTCTGAGTGACGTACTATGATGCCATCTGGTTCCATAGCACATAAGTTTGCAAAAGTATCTTCTAATGTTTCACCCTTCTTTGTGGAGCTTCTACTTGGATCAAGGTGTACCACCGAAGCACCCAAACGCTTTGCAGCTACCTCAAAAGAGCTACGTGTTCTAGTACTTGCTTCAAAAAAAAGAGTAACTAGAAGTTTGTCTCGAAGAAGTTTAGGAGGATGTTGTGATTTGAAGTTTTTAGCATCATGTAAGAGTTGAGCTATTTGAGCATCAGAAAAGTTGTCTGTATCTACTAAATGTTGCATAGGTATCCTTAAAGAATAATTTTAGGATTATATCTAATAGGTGCTAATAAACATTTTGAATAGATTAAACATTTTATTATTTATCTCCTTTCCAACTAGGACGTTGGGAAGGAGGAAGAGTGAAGTTACATTTTGATCAACAAAATTAATAATCTACAGAAAGTAAATCAGATACTTTTTTAGATTCATTATCCTTTGCCATTATCTTTGCTATTGTTATTGTCATCTTTGCTATTGCTATTGCTATTGCTATTGTTATTGTCATTGTCTTTGCTATTATCTTTGGCATTGTCATTTCCATTGTTTTTGCCATTGTCATTAGCATTATCACCACATGACTCATTAGCAGCAGCCTCTGCATCAGATTTAGAAATATAAAGTGTAAATGAATCATCTTTATCATGACCTTTTACATAAGTGTCTGTAATCTTATCAATAAAATGGTCACCGTCATTATCGACAATTTTTCCATCTTCAAAACTGATATCCCATTTTTTAATATGATCTTGAAGGGTTGTCTCATCTAAATTAGAGATCATTTTTGAAATATTTCCATCCCATTTTTCACTATCATCTTGAAGGGTTGTTCCATCTGAATTAAAGATCATTTTTGAAATATTTCCATCGCATTTTTCATAAAAAGTTTTTCCTGAAAAATATGCTTTTAGTGACTCTGCTGAGAGGGAGTTATTATTATCTCCTGAATGTTTACCATTTAGAGCATTAAAATACTTTTGAGCATCATTTTGAGAGCTATATAGTCTATGTGGTATTCCATTGTCTAAGGTACCATTATCTCGATAATCTTTTGCTAAAATATATCCATCTCTTTGGGTTAATATTGTATATCCACTGTCTGGACCAATTTTAACTTGATGACCATTGTAAGTAATAGCATCACTATCTGTTGGAGATTGACTATTTAAATTGTATTGTTTAAACTTTGTTCCATCTGCAGATACAACAAATTTAAAAATCTTAATTACAGCATCTTCTGAACCTACTACATAAAAAGTCTTACCAGCTAAAAGATTTTTAGTGACACTTTTTTGTGTTGAGTGAAGGTGATTTTGTGCCTCTTCTTCTGTTACAATATGTCCATGAAAATAGTCATCTTTTGCTTCTATATGGTTAACAACAGTGTCAAGTTTTGTTGTGTCATTTGGAACTGTTGTGATATTGTCTTCTTGAAAAGCTTGACTTAGAACAGTCAATGTTTCTGCTGTAATTTGGATACCATTAGTAGCATTTCCATCATTATCTAAAGATTGTAAAAATCTTGCTACTGTTAGATTGTTTTCAACAATTTTTGCATTATCTACTAAATTATCTGCAGGTACTTTTCTTAAAGTTATACCAGCCAACTCAAATGTACAACCTTTTCCTTTTTCAAAAGTAAAGTTTCCATCTTTATCTGTTGTTCCTGTTTGAGAACCACAAATATACTTCGCACCTTTAACAGCACTATCTACATAAGATCCTGTTCCTGTACCTGTTTTTGTTGAATTATTAGAACCACTTCCACTACAACCTGTCAATGACAATGCGATAGCTGATACACTTGAAATAACCAATGAAGTTTTTTTCATAACTTTCTCCTAATTTGAAATAAATTTACCTATCTTTCAATAAGTATATCTAAAAAGAAAAGCTAAATAAGGGTGACTTCTTCTTGGATATAACTATTTATTCAAAAAATATTATATCATTATTATTATAATAATATTTTTATAATAAAATCTTCTACTCCATTTTGTATGCTCCACCATTTAGGGAAGATAGCATCATAGTATGGTTTTGTTACTTTGTTAAAGTCTGCTTTATCTTCATATAGATTTACACACCAATCAAAGTTGATATTTCTTTTTTTTAGTGCTTCTATAGATAGCATAGTATTGTTTATGCACCCTAGAGAGCTTGGAGTTACAAGTAGGGTTTTTATCTTTAGTTCTTTTATGAGGTCTATCATAGTGTAGTTTTTGGTGATAGGGACAAGTAAGCCTCCTGCACCTTCTACTAAAAGTATGTCACAAAGCTTTGAGAGGTTGTGGTATTTTTCTATGATTTTTTCTATCTTTATGGTATTTTTTCTATCGGCACAAAAAGGTGCAGAGGGTAATGGGAATGTATAGGCTGTAATATCTAGTGGATTTAACTCTTTAAAATTGTTGTTTACTTCTTGACAAGATTTTAGTAGCATAGTGGCATCTGGTGCGTTTGTTGTTACTCCTGTCTCTATGGGTTTATATACTCCTACTTTTAATCCTTTGGAGGCTAGAGCTTTTATGAGTTTTAAAGTAGTGTATGTTTTTCCTACATTTGTTCCAGTTGCAGTTATAAAAAGAGATTGCATATCTTATTCCATTGTTTTTTGATACAATTATAGTAAAATAGATAATGAAATATATTTAAGGATATAAATTGCCAAAGATTGAAGAAGAGTTAGATATAGCATTGGAGTTGGAAGAACCAAAGATGTATAAGGTACTTTTGCATAATGATGACTATACAAGTATGGAGTTTGTAATAGATGTTTTGATGGGTATATTTCATAAAAGTTATGAAGAGGCTGAACAGATAATGTTGCAGATTCATCAAAAAGGTAGAGGTATTTGTGGTGTTTACACATTTGAGATAGCTCAAACTAAAGTCAATCAGGTTAAACAGAAAGCAAAACAGAATGAATTTCCACTTCTTGCTACTGTTGAGGAGGCTAGTTAGTATGATAAGTATAGAGCTCAATAATGTCTTTAACGAGGCAGTAAATTATGCAAAAGAGAAGAGACATGAATATATTACTGTAGAGCATCTATTTTTAGCTCTTTTGTCCTCATCAGAAGGTAATGATATACTATTTATTTTAAATGCAGATGTGGAAAATCTCATTGTAGAGATAAAAAAACATATAGATAGTTCTATGCCTGTATTAGATGAACCCATAGAACCCATAGAGACAGTTGGACTCTCTGAAGCTATCAATGATATGATGATGCATATTCATAGTTCTGGACGTAAAGAGGCTACTATTGGTGATATGTTGGCATCTCTATTTACTCAAGATAAATCTTATGCTGTTTACTTGATGAAAAAAGAGTGTATATCAAGAGTTGATATACTTGAAGTTATATCTCATAGTTATGATCAAGAGAGTGAGAGTATAGAGGAGAGTGGTGAGAGTAAGACTCTTTTAGAGCAGTTTACTTTTGAGCTGGTCGAGATAGCAAAAAGTGGGAAGATAGACCCAGTAGTTGGTAGAGTAGATGAGATAGAACGTGTTATGCAGACACTTTGCCGTCGTAAGAAGAATAACCCTTTACTTGTAGGTGAAGCAGGAGTTGGTAAGAGTGCTATTGCTGAAGGGTTGGCACTACGCATATTTGAAGGTGATGTACCAGAAGTTTTAAAAGAGTCAAAAATATTTGCTTTAGATATGGGTGCATTGGTTGCTGGAACTAAATATAGAGGTGATTTTGAGAAGCGTCTAAAGGGTATTATGGGTGAGTTAAAAGCTCAAGATAATGCCATATTATTTATAGATGAGATACATACAATGGTAGGTGCTGGTTCTACAAGTGGTGGAAGTATGGACGCATCAAATTTACTCAAACCAGCACTTGCTCGTGGTGAGCTTAAATGTATAGGGGCTACTACTTACCAAGAGTACAGAAACTTTTTTGATAAAGATAAAGCTCTAAGTCGTAGATTTGCCAAGATAGATGTGGAAGAGCCTAGTAAAGAGGATACATTTAGTATCTTAAAGGGTATTCAAAATAAGTATGAAGATTATCATCATATTAATTTTACAGATGAAGCATTAACTAGAGCCATAGAGCTATCTGTAAAGTATCTTCATGATAGATTTTTACCAGATAAAGCCATAGATATTATAGATGAGGTAGGTGCTGGTTTTATGCTAAGAGGGTTAAGCGATGTAGTAGTAAAAACCAAAGATATTGAAATGGCAGTAGCAAAGATGATGAAGTTGCCATCAAGCGTCATAGGTACAGATGACACTAAAAAGTTGAAAAATTTAGCAAAAGATTTATCGTCAAAAATTATAGGACAAAATAGAGCTATAGAGGCTTTAACTTCAGCTATAAAACGCTCTTATGCAGGACTAAATGGTGAAGATAGACCTATAGGTTCATTTCTATTTGTAGGACCAACAGGTGTAGGAAAAACAGCATTGGCAACACAACTTGCAGATACTATGAATATACACTTTGAACGACTCGATATGTCTGAATATATGGAAGCACATACTATCTCTAGGTTAGTAGGTGCACCTCCTGGATATGTTGGATATGAACAGGGAGGACTTCTTACAGAGATAATCAAAAAACATCCCCATAGTGTACTTCTGCTTGATGAGATAGAGAAGGCTCACCCTGATATGCTAAATATACTACTTCAGGTTATGGACGGTGCAAAACTTACCGATAACAATGGAGTAGTTAGTGATTTTAAAAATGTAATTCTCATTATGACTTCAAATCTTGGAACAAAAGAGGCAAATGTGATGGGATTTAAAAAAGATAACTCTATGAAAACAGATAAGGCATTGGCTAACTTTTTTACTCCAGAGTTTAGAAATCGTCTAAGTGCAACAGTAGAGTTCAATAGCCTAGATATTGATGCTTTAGTGATGATAGTAGATAGAGAGGTAGAGAAGTTAAATAGCTTGTTAAAAGCTAAAAATATAACAGTTAAGTTAAGTAAAAAATCAAAAGAGTATATAGCACAAGAGGGTTACAATGAACGATATGGAGCAAGGCATATAGCTCGTGTGATAGATGAGAAGATAAAAGAGTCACTTACTGATGAGATACTTTTTGGAAAACTAAAGAGTGGTGGAGTTGTAAAGGTTGGCTTTAAAAAAGGTAAACTTGTTTTTGAATTTAAAAAGATATAGATTATGAAAGAGAGTGAAGAAGAGTACTACATAGCTCCATTAAGCAGATATACTTATGAGTTTCCAAATCCACGTTATGCTCCAGATGAGGGGTTGCTTGCATATGGAGGAGATTTGAGTTCTCATCGTCTTTTGACAGCCTATAAAAATGGAATATTTCCATGGTATTCAAAAGATGACCCCATACTTTGGTGGTCTCCTAATCCTAGATTATTGCTTTATCCAGATGAGTTTAAAGTGCGTAAATCTTTTAGAAGAGTGTTACGTTCTGGAAAATTTAGTGTTACATTCGATAGAAATTTTTCAGATGTCATTAGCTACTGTGCAAATGTATATAGAGAGGGACAAGATGGCTCGTGGATAGTTGAAGATATAAAAGAGGCATACATAAGGCTTCATGAAGAGGGTTTTGCACACTCTGTTGAGGTATATCGTGATGAAAAACTTGTAGGTGGTCTGTATGGTATAGCCTATGGAAAAGCATTTTTTGGAGAGTCTATGTTCTCTTTGGTAAGTGATGCTTCTAAAGTAGCCTTTAAAGCACTAAGTGATGTTTTAGGGGATAGAGGTTATGATTTTATAGATTGTCAGATGAAAACAGATCATATGGTAGGTTTAGGTGCTGTAGTTGTTGATAGAGATATTTTTCTTGATGAACTTAAAGTAGCCATAGAAAAAGATACCGATTTTGGTAAATGGCACGATTTTAAATGGATATATAAGGAATAAAAGATGGTAAATAGAGATATTGGATTCTCTTTATGGTTGGACTTTGTTGAGAGAGATTACTTAAAAAATGAGTTTGGCTCTTTGATTGAAAAAGGGATTATTAATGGAGCAACATCCAATCCTGCTATTTTTGCAAATGCTATTACATCTTCTACTGCCTATAAAGAACAACTAGAAACTCTTAAAGGTAAAAGTTCAAAAGAGAAGTATGAAGCACTTGCTATAGAAGATATTCGTACTGCTGCACAGGCACTTCGTCCACTTTATGATAATGGAAATGATGGATATATATCTATAGAAGTTGATCCATTTTTGTCTAAAGATACACAAGGAACTATAGAAGAGGGTAAACGCCTTTTTAAAGCTATAGGTGAGCCAAATGTTATGATAAAAGTACCTGCTACTGAGGCTGGATATGATGCTATGACAGAACTACTTAGTACAGGTATCTCTGTAAATGCAACTCTTATCTTCTCTCCAAAACAGGCACAAAAGTGTCTAAAAGCTATGAAAAAGGGGCTTGATGCATTTGAGGTATCTGGTGGAGGACGTTGTGAAGCAGTTATCTCTGTATTTGTTAGCCGTTTTGATAGACTTTTAGACAGTGACCTAGAAAAAGAGGGATTAGATGTTGCTAAAACAGGTATCTACAATGGTGCAAAGATATACAATATGATAGAGGCAAACCGTACACCAGCTATCAGAACACTATTTGCAAGTACAGGAGTAAAAGGAGATAGTCTAAAAGCAGATTATTACATAAGAGAGTTGTTAGCTTCTCACTCTGTCAATACAGCACCATTGGCTACTATAGAGTCATATATATCTACTAAGGCTGATGATGTAAAACTTCCTATAGATGATGCTATTATAAATGGGTACTTTACAAAACTTGAAGATAATGGTTTTGATATGCAAGAGATATATAAAGAGTTATTAGATGATGGACTTAGTGCATTTGAAAAAGCATTTAAAGATATGCTAGATAGTTTAGCTTAAGGTTTATAAGAAAAAGGAGTTTATGATGAGTATCATAATGGGTGAGATGGAGAAGCGTTTACAGTTATATCTAAAAGCAATGATGAAGAATGGAGGCTCTGACCTTCATCTTAAATCTACAGCAATTCCTAGAGTACGTAGTCATGGTGTTTTAAAGAGTTTAGGTAAAGATAGATTGACTGCTACAATGATGGAAAATCTTGCAAAAGAGATTTTAACCCCAGATCAGTATGAAAAACTTGTTTATGATAGACAATTAGATTTCTCTTATGTTATTGGTACTGAAGGTCGTTTTAGAGCAAACTTTTTTTATCAGATGAACGGATTATCTTCTGTAATGCGTATAATTCCTGTAGAAATTTTATCACTTGATAAGCTAAAACTTCCTCCTGTTGTTGCAGAGTTTGCAGATGTTTCTCGTGGTATGATTTTGGTGACTGGAGTAACAGGTTCTGGTAAATCAACAACCCTTGCAGCTATTATTGATAGGATAAATGATACTCACTCTAAACATATCATTACCGTAGAAGATCCTGTAGAGTTTGTACATCAAGATAAAAAATGTTTGATCAATCAAAGAGGTGTTGGTGAAGATGCTGTATCGTTTGCATCTGCCTTAAAAGGTGCGTTGAGAGAAGATCCAGATATTATATTGGTAGGTGAGATGAGAGATATAGAGACTATTGAGATAGGTCTTCATGCTGCAAATACAGGTCACTTGGTATTTTCTACACTTCACACCACAGATGCAAGAGAGACTATAGATAGAATTGTTGGTACATTTCCACCAGAAGAGCAACCTCGTATTCGTCTATCTGTTGCTACTGTTATTGAGGGTATTTTATGTCAAAGACTTATACCTACTATAGATGGAGGACGTGTAGCAGGTCTTGAGATATTGAAAAAAACATCAAGGATAGAACAGCTCATAGCAGAAAATAGAGATGCTGAGATACCAGATGCACTAGAAGAGGGTAAAGAGATTTATGGGACACAGACATTTGATCAATCTTTATTGGATCATTATGATAATGATAAAATTACAAAAGAGATGGCATTAGAGTATGCTACAAATCCTTCAGATATGTTACTTAAGATGGCAGGTGTAGGAAGAGGAGCTATAGCTCAAGATATTGATCCTGATGCACCAGTAGATGTATTTGACTTTAAAGAAGATGAATAGAACTTTTATTTTAATTGGATATAATTCGCAACTATTTTACAGATGATTATGTAAAAAGATTTAATTTTAAAGGACAGAAATGTTAGAAGGTATCGTTAGAGAGAGTATCGGGAAGACTACTGCAAAGAAGCTTAGAAGAGATGGTTATCTAACTGCAAATCTTTATGCAAATGGTGTAGAGAACATTCAAGCTGCATTTAAACGTGGTGAGTTTGCAAGAACAGTTAGAAATAAAGATAACTTTGCATTCGCAGTAAAAGTTGGAGACAAAGAGTTAAATGTTGTTATCCAAGAGTATCAACTACACCCAGTACATGGTGAAGTAGTACATGTAGATTTAAGAGTAACAGTTCCAGGTCAAGTAACAAACTTTCTTGTACCAGTTGTAACACACGGAACGCCAATTGGTCTTAAAAATAAAGGTGTACTTGTTATGTCTAAAAAAAGATTAAAAGTAAGAGGTACTATTGAAGATATGCCTACTAATTTTGATCTTGATGTAGAGCCATTAGATAGAGATGCATCAATTCTTGTAAGAGATATTGAAGTTCCAGCTAATTGTAGATTGATGGACAGACCAGATGTTGCTATCTGTGGTGTAATCAAATCTAAATAGTAAGTAATGAAAATATAATATGACACTTTTTGTAGGTCTAGGAAATCCAGGATCACAGTACAAAAATACTCGTCATAATATAGGATTTAGAGTTATCGACAAGCTTGTTGATAACTTTAAAGCACGAGATATATCTAAAACTTCTTTTCAAGGTAAACTTTACCGTTATTCCAATACACTTTTTTTAAAACCTACTACATTTATGAATCTTTCTGGTAAATCAGTTTGGCCAGTAAAAAACTTTTTTAAAGTAGATATTGAAGATATTATCGTAATTCATGATGATATAGATCTACCTTTTGGTGCAGTACGTTTTAAAAGAGGTGGTGGTAATGGTGGACACAATGGTTTAAAATCACTTGATACTATGATAGGTAAAGAGTATTTGCGTGTGCGTGTAGGTGTAGGTAAACCAGAACATAAGTCACAAGTAGCTGATTATGTCTTGCATAATTTCTTGGAAGATGAAGAATTTATGTTAGATAAGTTAATATCTCATGTAGCTAATGCATCTAAGGGATTAATAGATAGTGAATTAGGTAGTATAAAGTCTCTCTATAGTTTAAAATCTATAGAAGGTCTAAAATAGTGAGTTTATCTTTTAAAAAATTATATTTTTTTTATTTGGGAAAACACTATTTAAAAAATTTAATATCTATACTGTTTGGACTATCTTTTGCATTTTCAACTATTGACTATTTTCAACATATTCAAAAATTGAACATATCAGGAAATCATAAAATACTTTATATATTTTATATGTGGCAAGAGGCTTTAGGATTACTCTATCCTTTAGCTATAGTATTTGCTTTAATTATGACAAAATTGTCATTTGTAAAAAATAGTACTATGGGGGCATTTCACTCTTTTGGATATAGTAAAAAACAGCTTGTATTGCCTATATTAACTATGTCAGTATTAATATACTCTATCTTTTTTTTACTAAATATGACAGAGTTCTCTTATGCTAAAGATAAAGCATCTCTAATTCTAAAAAATGAGTTAGAAGCTTATAAAGTTAATGATCTTTTTTTTAAATATAATGATACTTTTGTATATATCAATACCTTAGATCCCATAGAGAAGAAGATAAAAGATATCACTATTTTTAAAGTAAAGAATGATCAAGTTAGATATACAATAAATGCTTCATATGCTACGTTTAATGGCAATGAATGGATAACACATAATGCAGTGGTAAAAACACATATTTATAAAGATAAACAATTAATTAGATATAAAGTTGAGCATAAAGATAATATAATAACTCTAAAAGGGTATAAACCTAAGATAATAGAATCTCTTTATGAAGGTAGGGCATTAAATATTATAGATGCCTACCATACTTTAATACTTTTAGAACATCAGCATCTAAACTCAGATAAGATTAGAGAAGTAATATATACTAAAGTAGTTGTACCCCTTTTTTCTTTAGCTCTTGTGATTATACTATTTTTTAAGATACCTTTTCACTCTCGTATGATGAATAGTAGTCTTGTAATAGCTAGTTCTTTAGGTTTGACTTTTGTTATTTGGGGTATACTCTTTGGTCTAAATCAGATAGGTTCAAATGGTGTTATAGCTCCTGAACTAACATCTATTCTACCTATTGTATTGCTTTGGATATATGCTTTATATATCTATTTTACAGATGAAAAAACCATTTCATAACTCTATTATCTATTTTTAGATAAAATCATCTCAAAATAGATAAAACTTTTTAGGAAAAAATATGAATTTGGATACTCAAACATTGGTGGAAAAATATGGTACACCACTTTATGTATATGATTTTGATTATATTGAAAATAGATATACTACACTCAAAGATGCATTTGCAGGTAAAAAGTCGATTATAAACTATGCAGTAAAAGCAAATTCAAATCTCTCTGTTGTTGCACATTTGGCTAAGCTTGGAGCTGGTGCAGATTGTGTTAGTATTGGTGAGGTAAATCGTGCACTTTTAGCAGGAGTAGATAAATATAAAATCATCTTCTCTGGTGTAGGTAAAAGAGATGATGAGATACGTGAGGCACTTCAAAAAGATATATTGATGATAAATCTTGAGAGTGAAGCAGAGATGAAGCGTGTAGAGCTTGTAGCAAAAGAGCTTGGTAAAGAGGCTCGTATATCTATCCGTGTGAATCCAAATATTGACCCTCAAACTCACCCATATATCTCAACAGGACTACATGAAAATAAATTTGGTGTAGAGATAGATATGGCAAAACGTATGTATATATATGCAAAGAAATCAGACTTTTTAAATCCTATAGGTATTCACTTTCATATTGGTTCTCAGCTTACAAAACTAGACCCTATACGTGAAGCTACTCAAATTGTTGCAGATTTGGTACGTTCTCTTAAAGCTATTAAGATTGATATTAAGTTTTTTGATGTTGGTGGTGGTATTGGTGTTGTTTACGATGATGAAGTTACTATATCAGCAAGTGATTATACACAAGCTATATTTGAATCAACTAAAGGTCTTGATGTGACACTTCTTTGTGAACCAGGACGTTATATGGTAGCAAATGCAGGAGCATTTTTTACAAAAGTTTTGTATGAAAAAAATAATGGTTCTAAACGTTTTATAATAGTAGATGGAGCTATGAATGACCTTATCCGTCCAAGTCTTTACAACGCTTATCACAAGATAGAAGCAGTAGCTAAAGATGGAGAAAAAACTCCAGCAGATGTTGTTGGGCCAGTATGTGAAAGTGGTGATTTTTTTGGTAAAGATGTTGAGTTACCACCATTAGACAATAATGACCTTATTGTAGTTCATTCAGCAGGTGCTTATGGATTTACAATGGCATCAAACTATAACACTCGTTCAAGACCAGCAGAGGTAGCATTACAATCAGGAGAAGATAGACTTATTCGTAAGCGTGAAACTTTTGATGATCAGATTAGATTAGAGTTAGAGTACTTAAAATAAAAGGATAGTTATGACTTTAGATGATTTAAGATTGAAAATAGATAACCTTGATGATACACTTTTGAAGTTATATAATGAGCGTATGGAACTAGTGCATAAAGTAGGTGAGCTTAAAAATACTACAGGTGCACCTATCTATAGACCTGAGAGAGAACAGGCTATTTTAAATCGTCTTAAAAAGTTAAATAGAGAGTTAAATGGTAAGCTTACAGATAAGGCTATAGATGCTCTATTTTTAGAGATGTTTGCTGTAGCACGTAATCTTGAATTACCCGAAGGTGTAGCATTCTTAGGACCAGAAGCTAGTTTTACTCATCAAGCAGCAGAGAGTAAATTTGGTGCTATGTCAGCATATATCCCTATGGCTTCTATTCAGGCTATATTCCGTGAGGTAGATAAAGGTACAGCAAAATTTGGTGTAATACCTATTGAAAATTCATCAAATGGTATAGTAAGCGATACTATAAATTGTTTAGATGAGTATAATTTAAAGATTATTGCAGAGGTTATGA
Organism: Sulfurovum sp.; assembly: GCA_027045015.1. Lineage (GTDB taxonomy): Bacteria > Campylobacterota > Campylobacteria > Campylobacterales > Sulfurovaceae > Sulfurovum. The sequence continues at coordinate 10,975 of JALUBF010000040.1, read as the reverse complement.
TTGATGTACATTTTGCTTTTGCAACACTTAGTGAAGATATAAAAAAGATTACAAAAATATACTCTAAAGATATAGCTTTTGGACAGTGTCGGCTATTTTTACATGATTTGGGGTTAGATAATGTTGAGTTAGTACCAGTAGAGTCCACAGCAAAAGCAGCAAAACTTGCAGTAAAAGATGAAACTGCTGCAGCACTTTGTCCTGCCATTGCAGCAAAACTATACAATTTACCAATTCGTTTTAATAATATTGAAGATAATACAAATAATAGAACACGATTTTTTATTATTAGTAATTTTGAAAATGCACCTTCAGGAGATGATAAAACATCACTACTCGTAAGACTCTCAAATAAACCAGGTTCGTTGGTTGATTTTTTAAACCATTTTGAAAATGCTGGTATAAATCTTACAAAGATAAAGTCGCATATTGTTGAGGGTGAGTCAATATTTTTTATTGAATTTCATGGACATAAAGATGATGTAAATGTAAAACAGATTTTAGATAATTTAAAAAAAGAGATTAAAGTTTTAGGTTCATATGTACGTGAAACTAATGATGTATAAAAGGTAAAATATGAGATATAATAAAGCACTTGAAGATATAAAAATATATGAAGCTGGCAAGCCTATAGAACTTGTAGTTCGTGAATTTGGTATAGCTCCTGAAGATGTAGTAAAATTAGCATCAAATGAAAATCCAATAGGTACAAATCCTAAAGTAAAACAGACTATTATAGATAATGCAGATAAAGCACATCTATATCCTGATGACTCTATGTTTGAGTTAAAAGATGCTTTAGCATTAAAGTATGGAGTAGATGAAAACAATATTATTATAGGTGCTGGTTCAGACCAAATATTGGAGTTTATATCTCGTATTTTATTAGATGAACACTCATCAGTACTTATGTCAGCAGTAACATTTGCTATGTATGAGATATATGCTAAGCAGATGGGTGCAAAAGTATATAAAACAGCAAGTTTTGAACATAAATATGATGAGTTTATGGAAGCATACAATATGTATAGATCAAAGATTATCTATATATGTACTCCAAACAATCCAACAGGAGATGCAACTGCTAAAGATGATGTATATAAAATCATAAAATCAGTAGGTAAAGATACACTTGTCGTTGTAGATGGTGCATATATGGAGTATGCTTCTGCAAAAGATAGTAGATATACTATAGAACCAAAGGATATTTTGGAGCTTCCAAATGTTATATATCTTGGTACATTCTCTAAGGCGTATGGTTTAGGTGGAATGCGTGTTGGATATGGTATAGCAAATAGAGAAATAATAGAACAACTTTATAAGATGAGACCACCATTTAATATCTCTACACTCTCTCTTGCCTCTGCTATTACAGCTTGTAAAGATGATAGTTTTGTAAAAGAGTCTATATCACTTCATCAAGAACAGATAAAACGATATGAAGTATTTGCTAAAGATAATGGAATTAAATATATTGACAGTTATACTAATTTTATTACATATATATTTGAAGATAGTATAGATTCAACTAAAATATCAAATGAACTTTTAAAAAGAGGAGTAATCATTCGTAATCTTGCCTCTTATGATATGAATGCTATACGTATTACGGTAGGTACAGCTAAACAGAATGATATTTTCTTTAAAAACTTTTTAGAGGTTATTTAAGTATGAAAAATATCAAGGATCTCTCTATAGAAGAGCTCAATACTTTAGCTAAAGATATTAGAGAGAAGATACTTTTTACTGTAAGTAAAAATGGTGGGCATCTCTCTTCTAGTTTGGGAGCAACAGATTTAATTGTTGCTATGCATAGAGTATTTGATGTAGATAGAGATCCTTTTATTTTTGATGTAAGTCATCAAGCATATGCACATAAACTTCTTACTAAAAGATGGGATAGTTTCGATACTTTAAGAGAGTTTAATGGTATTTGTGGTTATACAAAACCAACTGAATCTAAGTATGACTATTATGTAGCAGGGCATAGTTCTACCTCTATCTCATTAGCAGTTGGTGCTGCAAAGGCTATAGCTTTAAAGGGTGAAGATAGAGTACCAGTTGCATTTATTGGTGATGGCTCAATGTCAGCAGGTATGGTATATGAAGCACTTGATGAACTTGGTGATAGAAAATATCCTGTAGTTATCATTTTAAATGATAATGAGATGAGTATAGCCAAACCAATTGGAGCTATTTCCAAATTACTTTCTCAAAGTATGGCAAGTCCTTTTTATCAAAGATTTAAATCTAAAGTTGAAAAGATTGTAGATATGATGCCTGAAGGTACAAGCTATATGGCTAAACGTATTGAAGAGTCATTTAAACTTATCACCCCTGGTATATTATTTGAAGAGATGGGCATAGAGTATATAGGTCCTGTAGATGGTCACGATATAGAGTCTCTTATAGCTACTATGGAGGTAGCAAAATCTCTTAAAAAACCAGTAATTATACATGCTCAAACTACAAAAGGTAAAGGGTATGAGATAGCAGAGGGGACAAAAGAGCATTGGCATGGAGTAAGTGCTTTTGATCTAAAAACTGGTATGACACCTAAAAAAGATGGTGCTAAATCAGCTACAGCAATATTTTCTGAAACATTAATGGCTTTAGCAGATAAAGATGAGAGAGTAGTAGGTGTAACGGCAGCTATGCCAAGTGGAACTGGTATGAGTAGCCTTATAGAAAAGTATCCAGAACGTTTTTGGGATGTTGCAATAGCAGAACAACATGCAGTTACCTCTATGGGGGCATTGGCAAAAGAGGGTTTTAAACCATTTTGTGCTATCTATTCAACATTTTTACAACGTGGATTTGATCAAGTAGTACATGATGTTGCTCTTATGGATATAGGTGTCTCTTTTGCATTAGATAGAGCAGGTATTGTAGGAGAAGATGGAGAGACTCATCAAGGTGTATTTGATATATCTTACTTAAGAGGTATTCCAAATATGACACTTCTTGCACCATATAATGAGACAACAATGCAGTTATGTATGGAGTTTGCAAAAGAGTACAATCACCCTTGTGCTTTTAGATATCCAAGAGGTTCATTTTTAGCTAAAGATTGTAAAAGTCCATCATATGAACTTGGTAAATCTATTCTTCTTCAAGATGGAGAAGATATACTTTTTATAGGTTATGGTAATGGAGTAGGAAGAGCTTTACAAGTAGCTGATATTATTGAAGATAAAGTAGCTATTTTAGATTTACGTTTTGTTAAGCCATTAGATGTTGATATGTTAATAAAACTCTCTAAAGAGTATAAAAAATGGTTTATATTTTCAGATTCTGTAAAGATGGGTGGAGTTGGCTCAGCAATTCTTGAATGTTTAAGTGAAAATAAGATAAAAGATATTTTATTAACCTCTTTTGAGTATGATGATGCTTTTATTACTCATGGTAATACAAAATTGGTAGAAGAGAGTTTAGGACTTTTACCAGAACAGTTAGCAAAAAAGATTCTGTAGGGATTATCTCTACTGAACTTAAAAAAGTATCTTAATTATATATTTTTTTAAGTTCAGTGACAGTGAACAAAAAAAGTTAAGGATTTAAAAAATGGCTAACCAATACATTTTTACAAGTGAATCAGTAACCGAGGGTCACCCAGATAAAATGGCTGATCAGATCTCAGATGCTATATTGGATTATATCATCGAACAAGATCCACAAGCAAGAGTTGCTTGTGAGACGTTAGTGAGCAATGGTTTTTGTGTTATCGCAGGAGAACTTAAAACAACAGCGTATGCACCTATGCAAGAGATTGCAAGAGAGGTGATTAAAGAGATAGGATATACTGATGCTATGTATGGTTTTGATTATCGTAGTGCAGGGGTACTTAATGGTATAGGAGAACAAAGTCCAGATATCAATCAAGGTGTAGATAAAAGTTGTGGTGAGATAGGTGCAGGTGATCAGGGACTTATGTTCGGTTATGCATGTAAAGAGACACCAGAGCTTATGCCTCTACCTATTTCATTGGCACATAAAATAACGGCTAAACTAGCAGAAGTACGAAAAAATGGTACTGTCCCATTTTTAAGACCTGATGGAAAAGCTCAAGTTTCTGTAAAATATGTAGATGAAAAACCAGTATCTATCGATACAATAGTAGTATCTACACAACATCATGATAATGTATCTTTAGAACAAGTGCAAAAAGCTGTTCTTGAAGAGGTTATTAAAGTAGTAATCCCAGATGAACTTATGAGTGATGATATTACATACCATATAAATCCAACAGGACGATTTGTTATTGGTGGTCCTCAAGGAGATGCAGGCCTTACAGGTAGAAAAATCATAGTAGATACTTATGGTGGCTCTTGTCCTCATGGAGGAGGAGCATTTTCTGGTAAAGATCCAACAAAAGTAGATAGATCAGCTGCTTACGCAGCTAGATATGTAGCTAAAAATCTTGTAGCAGCAGGAGCTTGTGAAAAGGCAACTTTACAGATAGCTTATGCTATTGGTGTTGCAAAACCAGTATCTATATATGTAGATACACATGGTACAGCAAATGTAGATGAGAGTAAGATAATAGATTGTGTATCCGAACTATTTGATCTTACACCAAAAGGAATTATGCAAGAGTTAGATCTTCTTAGACCTATATATAGAAAAACAGCAGCATATGGACACTTTGGACGTGAAGATGAAGATTTTACATGGGAAAAGACTCCAAGAGTTGAAGAGATAAAAAGTTATTTGGGACTTTAGTAAGTCTAAAATACTACACTAACTCTTTTGTTTGAATTTTTTAGAGATTTTTAAAGTATTTTTTAAAAATCTTTAGCTATAGTTTTGTATATCAATTATAAAGGAAATAAAATGGCAGTAATTATTACAGATATTTGTATCAATTGTGCAGCTTGTATTGACGAATGTCCAGTAGAAGCAATCGTAGATGAGGATGATAATCCAACAGGTGAAGAGATTTATTATGTACACGCAGACAAATGTGTTGAGTGTGTAGATCACTTTGATGTTCCTGCATGTGCTGAAGCATGTCCAACTGAGGGTTGTATCCAATGGGATGATGTTGTAGATGGTATGCCTGCTTCTGAAAACAGAGGTGAAAAAGGTACTCCAGTTATCGAAGATTAATTCTTCTCTTCATAAGACTACCTTCGGGTAGTCACTCTTATTTTATAAAATCATTTTTTTAACTTATATTTAATAATTATCTTGATATAGTTCCACCCGAATACTTCACTTTATGAAGTAAATAATCGTTCAGGAAAAATTATGGAACAAACATTATCAATCATAAAACCAGATGCAGTGGCTAAAAATGTTGTAGGTCAAATCTTAGCTAGATTTGAAGCAGCAGGGCTAAGAATTGCAGCTACTAAAAAAATCCAACTTTCACAAGCAGATGCAGAAGCATTTTACGCAATTCATGCTGAAAGACCTTTCTTTAAAGATCTAGTTGAATTTATGATCTCTGGACCAGTTGTGGTAACAGTACTTGAAGGTGAAAATGCTATGGCTAAAAATAGAGAACTTATGGGTGCTACTAATCCTGCTGAAGCAGAAGCTGGTACAATTAGAGCAGATTTTGCAGATAGTATTGATGCAAATGCAGTTCATGGTTCTGATTCTGTTGAAAATGCAGTTAACGAAATTAACTTCTTCTTTGCACAAAGAGAGATTAACTAGTACAATATAAGGAGTACTCCTTATGACAATTGTATTTGATAAGGTAGGTTCTACAGAAAAACCTTTTGAATTCTCTTCAGAAGATGTTTTAATAAAAGGAACTTTAAAAAAAAGTGGTTATCATCAAGTAACTTTAGATGCGAAATTAAGTGGTAATATTGAGCTTATTTGTGATAGATGTGGTAATGCATACAGTTACAATATGGATTCAAAATTGATATTAAAACTTAGTGATTTAGTTTCTGAAGATAAAGATGATTTAGATATAATTGAGTTTTTAGATGGCAAGATAGACATTTTGTACATTCTTAAGAGCGAAATAAATGCTATTAAAGGTTCTTATCACTATTGTGAACAGTGTGATAACAGCAATGAAGCATTTGAGATAGAATATTAAATAAAAGGATATAACATGGCAGTACCTAAGAGACGAGTGAGTCACACAAGATCAGCAAAAAGAAGAACACATTACAAATTGACATTACCAATGCCTGTAAAAGATGCAGATGGAACATGGAGAATGCCTCACCATATGAATATGACTACTGGTGAGTACAAAACTACTAAAGCGTAATTGATGATACGCATCGCAATTGACGCAATGGGTGGGGACTTTGGTCCTGAGCCTATTATAGAAGGTGTAGTACAAGCACTTGATGAAAAAAGATTTTTGCCTATACTTGTAGGTAATAAAGAACAAATTTTAGAATATCTCCCACAATATTATATAGATAAAGTTGAGTTTGAAGATGCTTCAGATGTTATAGATATGGCAGATGCTGCAACAGATGCACTTAAACGTAAAGATTCATCTATATACAAAGCAGTAGAACTTGTACGTGAAGAGAGAGCTGATGCTGTAGTATCTGCTGGACATTCAGGTGCTACTATGACATCAGCTACACTTCGTATTGGTAGAATTCCTGGTATTAAGAAACCAGCACTAGCTACACTTATGCCTAGTATTACAAAAGATAAAACTTTAGTTCTTGATGTAGGTTCTGTAACAGATTGTAAACCTGAAAATCTTTTTCAATTTGGTGCTATGGGTGAAGCATATGCCAATAGAATTTTAAAAATAAGAGACCCTAAGGTTGGACTTTTAGCTAATGGTAGTGAAGATTCTAAAGGTAATGAACTTACTAAAGCTACATTTCCTTTATTGAAATCATTAGATGGTTTTATCGGCAATGTTGAAGGTAAAGATATCTTTAATGGTAAGGTAAATGTTGTTGTTTGTGATGGATTTACTGGCAATATTTTACTAAAAACTTCTGAGGGTGTAGTATCTACAGTTTTTGATTTAATGAAACAACATATTCGTAAGTCTCTTCCTGCAAAGATTGGTGCTCTTATGATGAAAAAGAAAGTTTTTGGAAATATGAAAAAACAAGTTGATAAAGATGAATATGGTGGTGCACCTCTTCTTGGTTTAAAAGGTTGTGCTATTATATCTCATGGTGCATCTAGTCCAAAAGCTATTAAAAATGCTGTTTTTCAAGCTATATCTTATGTTGAATCAGATGTAAATATAGCAATTGAAGAGATTTTAGCTAAAAGTAAATAACACTCAAAGGGAACAAGTTTTAACTTGATTCCCTATTTCTTTCTATTTTTTAGAAGTTCCCTATTAAATTTATGGTAGAATAATTATACTAATTTTGTAAGGATAACTATGTCACAAATTTATGCTGCATTTAAATCTATAGGTGCTTATGTACCAGAAAAGATTTTAAGCAATGAAGAACTTGAAAAAATGGTAGATACCACTGATGAATGGATAGTTAAAAGAACAGGTATAAAAGAGCGTCATATAGCATCTAAAGATGAGGCAACAAGTGATATGGCTACAAAAGCATCAGAACTTGCAATAGAACGTTCAGGACTCGATAAAGATAGTATAGATTTAGTTCTTTGTGCTACAGTTACACCTGATTACTTTAATATGCCTTCTACTGCTTGTCTTGTATCTGATAAACTTGGTATTAAAAATGTTCAAGCATTTGATATTTCAGCCGCTTGTAGTGGTTTTGTATATCTTTTAAGTGTAGCAAAAGCATTTATTGAATCTGGTATGAAAAAGAATGTACTTATTATTGGTGCAGAGAAATTCTCATCTATAGTTGATTATACAGATAGAAGTACTTGTATATTATTTGGAGATGGTGCAGGTGCAGCAATCATATCTGCAACAACCAATAAAAGTGAAGCATTTGTTGATGTTCATGCAAGTGCAGATGGTTCATATGCTGATTTCTTAGTGACACCAGCTCCAGGATCTGTAAATCCTGTTAGTCAAAAGGTTGTTGATGAAGGGTTACAGTATGTACAAATGAAAGGTAATGAGACATTTAAATTAGCTGTAAAAACTTTAACTAAAGATGTTAAAGAGATTTTAGCAGATAATGATATTAAATCTGAAGATATTCCTCATTTTATTCCTCATCAAGCTAATTATCGTATTATTAAAGCTGTTGGTGATGCTTTAAAAATGACAAAAGAACAAGTAGTGGTTACTGTAGAAAAATATGGTAATACTTCAGCAGCTTCTATCCCTATGGCTATTAATGATATTTGGGAATCTGGAAGACTTCAAAATGGTGAATTGATGTTACTAGATACTTTTGGTGGTGGACTTACTTGGGCTTCGGCGTTACTTCCTTTTGCAGGGAAAGCAAAATAGCTTGTGAAAATAGCTTTTATAGGTGATATTGTAGGTAAACCAGGTCGCTTGATGCTTAAGCGACACCTTAAAAGAGTACAACAAGAACATTATATAGATTTTACTATAGCTAATTATGAAAATGCTTCACATGGATTTGGTATTACTGAAAAGAATTGTATAGAACTTTTAAGTTACGGGATAGATATGATGACAGGGGGAAATCACTCCTTTGATAAAAAAGAGATACTTGATTTATTCGATAAATATCCACTTATTCGCCCTATTAATTATCCTAAAGATATTGCAGGTAGAGGCTTGTATAAAACAACTATTTTAGGTAAGGAGGTAGCAGTTATAAATCTTATGGGACATTATACTATGCCTATGGTAGATAACCCTTTTACTATGATAGTTCAAGAAGTTAAAAAACTAAAAGAAAAAAATATTCAACATATTATTATAGATATGCATGCTGAAGCAAGTTCAGAAAAGAATGCTTTACGTCAGATGTTAAAAGAAGATGTATCAGCAATCTTGGGTACACATACACATGTAGGAACAGATGATTTACAGATAATAGATGGTTGTTGTTATGTAACTGATGTAGGGCTTACTGGTTGTAGAGACGGTGTTATAGGTATGGATGATAGTGTACCTATAAAACGTTTTTTAACCTCTTTAGGAGGACATTATGATATTCCAAATCAATGTAAATCTCTTTTACAAATGATAGTTTTTGAGTTAGATGATAATGGATGTTGTATAGATGCTCAAAAGATTAAAATATATGATGATAAGCCAAAGATAGTAACTAAGGCTTGGATAGATTAAGTTTTTTTCTTAATCCTTACTTTTTTAGGGTCAAAAAGGGCTATAGCCTCTTTTATCATTGGTTCTTGAAGTAGGGTTGAAGGGTCTTTCTCTCTTTGGGACTCTGGTGATATACAAGAACTCTTCATTTCTAACTCTTCTATCATAGAGCTATTATTTGCATCTGAATGAGAAAATTCATTTTTTATACTGTTAGATAGCTTATCTATATTTTTGTTTGATTGTTTAGTTATATTCACTATCTTAGTCTCAAAACCAAAAATATCTTTGACAAACATATTGATAAGTCCCCAATATTTTATTAATATTTTTTTATCATCTCCATTTGCTTTTGAACTCCATGTAAGTTTATTGTCTTCAAATTTCTCAAAGTTTATATTTTTCTCAAAGCAAGTACCTAAATCATAGTCTCTATCATAAATTTTTCTAATCAGTTCTGTAAAGTTTTTTTCATAAATATTTATTTTTTCAGGTGTATATGTTATTGCTATATTCTCTTTTGCTCCAATATCTTTTTTTAGTTTTAGAAGATTTTTATCTATTTCCTTTTCTATAGAACTAGTAATCTTAGTAGGTATAGATATATTTTTTATAGTAGAGTCATTAACTATAATTTTAGAAATTTCTACTCCTTTTAGTTCATTTTCAAGCCCTTTTATCATACTATCTATATCTTTTATCTGTAAAGATTCCATCATTTTAAAAATAGATAAAGATAGAACAAATTCTCCATCACTTCCTAATGCAAGTAGAGTTTTTGATTCAGCAATTATTCTGAAAAAGCGTTCAATGATTGTTGGACTTAAGTTTTGACTTGAAGAGAGGAGTAACTCTTTTAAGTATAGTGTGAGTTCATCAAGTATCATTTCTGATTCATACTCTTTTGCAAGAGTTATAAATTCTAAAATACTAGCTGTATCTTTTTTTATAATATAATTTAACAAAGACTCTAAATGACCAGGTTCTATTATACCAAGCATTTTTGTTACAGTATTTATATCTACAAAATTTTTAGAATAAACAATAGCTTGATCTGTAAGTGTTAATGCATCTCGTAGACTTCCTGCTCCAGAGCGTGCTATGATATCTAAAGCATCTTGCTCATAACCTATATTTTCAAGATCAAGTATATGTTCCAAATGTTTCAATATGAGATTTTGAGGTATTTTTTTAAATCTAAAATGTTGTGTCCGTGAAAGAATAGTTGCAGGTAACTTTAAAGGATCTGTAGTAGCTAAGATAAATTTTACAAAACTAGGTGGTTCTTCAAGTGTTTTTAAAAGAGCATTAAAGGCTTGATTTGTTAGCATATGTACTTCATCAATAATAAATATCTTAAATCTAGCTAAACTAGGTTTGTATTTAGTATGCTCTATAAGCTCTTTAATGTCATCTATACCTCTATTACTAGCAGCATCCATCTCTATTATATCTATATGTGTATTTTGAGATGCCATTTTACAATTACTACATACTTCACAAGGATGAGAAGTAGTACCTTTTTCACAAAGAAGAGCTTTAGCAAAGATACGTGCAGTAGATGTCTTTCCAGAACCCCTAAGACCTGAAAAAAGATAAGCATGAGAAAGTCTATCTCCATCAAGTGCAAGTGATAGTGTTTGTGAAATAGCCTCTTGACCTATAAGGTCATCAAATGTTGAAGGTCTATATTTTCTCGCTAAAGCTAATGACACATAATCTCCTATTTACCTTTTTTATTAGTAGTACTATTGTAGTAGATTTTTACTTTTGGTTAGTATAATCAAATATACTTCTTAGGTATATTAGTTTATTAAGATAAAAAAATTATAAATC
>JALUBF010000039.1:90131-103200 GCA_027045015.1 Sulfurovum sp. | reverse complement strand
AAATGTTGAACGTTTGACTCCAACTACTCTTTTAAATGTTACATCATCTATATCTATAAATTTATCTATTTTTCTCATTCCGTATTGTACTATATTTTTAGTTTTGCAAGAAGTCTAGTAAAAAAGTTCATTTTTTATCCTTTGAAAAAATTAATATTTTTAGATTGTATCTAAAAATATAGTTATATTAACAAATAAGTAAATAAAATAGTGATATACTCTTCTATGAAATATTTTGAACTTATATGCACAGCATACATAAAAAATGACATCGGTTTTAAAGAGAGTTTTGATACTTTATCAAAATACATTAGTTTCTCTATGGCACAAGATAGTAAACTAAAAGAGCTTCATGCTAAAAATTGTGTTTTTAAACACTATAACTTTGGTAACTTCTACCCCATAGAAAAAGAGCAGGTTTACAAAAAAGGAAACAATTACCAATTTACACTTCGCTCACTTGATGAAAAGTTTATAGATGAACTTTCTAAGACTCTACGACAAAACATAGACAATCCAAACTTTTTAGTGGTTGAGACGCACAAAAAAACCATAAAGCAATTCTTCATCTCTGAACTCTACTCTGCTACGCCTGTTATTGTCTCTGTAGGTAATGGAAGGTATTGGAGTGTAGATGGAGACATTTTAAAACTTCACAAACAGCTCAATTATAACTTAGAGAAGAAATACAAAAGTTTTTATGGAGAGTCTTTAAAAGAAGAACAGAACTTCATACAGCTTTTAGAGATAAAAAACAAGTACCCTCAAAGTATCTATATGAAAAAGAGTGGTAAAAATATTCGATTTTTTGGCAATAAGTTTCGCATAGTTCCAAATGAAGATGAGATTTCTCAAAAGTTAGCGTTTGTAGCTTTGGCTTGTGGACTTGGTGAGAAAAATAGCTTTGGTGGAGGGTTTTGTTTATGGAATTGATGGTTAAAAAGTATCAACCCAAAGATATGATTTTCAATAATGGAATTGTTAATTTATATCAATTTTTAGAAACAAATAGTATTGATAATATTGAGTTTGATTTAAATAGTAGCTCTTTAGTGTTAAAAATAGTAAAAGAAAAATCAGAAGAGATTTATTTTCAGATTTTAGAGGGTTTTTTTAAACACTATAAAATTGTCCATCAGACTAAAAATGATAGATGGTACTTTGATGAGAAGAAGCAAGATTTTATTTTAGATAAGAAGTTTGATACGGTAGGTGGTCAAAAAAATGATTTACGAAATGGTGTCTATCTTTATAAAAAAATATCTGAATTTGGATTGGAAAGAGAGTATGTAGAGGGGTTGTATCTTAACTTTTGTGAAAAATATAATCAAAAAGTAGAACAAAATAGTAATGGAACTCTAAAAGTTCCTAATAAAAACAGTGAAGTAATTGTAGCCATTACACTTGATGAGGCAATAGAAAGATTTACTCAATATTTTGTAGGAAGTGATATTTTAAAAAGAGACTCTAAAATTCACTCTTTTGAAGATGGTCAAGGCTATTTTCAAGATATGGTTAGACAGCCTAAAAATTATAAAATAGATAAATGGGATGCTCTGATTTATTGGTTTGGTGGAAAAGTTCAACGATTTTATAATTACTCCTATTTTATCTATCCAAATAGTTCAAATTTAAAAGCATTGGAAACATTTAAAGAGTTTTTGAAGATTGATGATGAGCGTATTATTTTTAGAGATGATAAAGATAAATTAATAAGTACAACTTCAAATATTGATTTTTATAAACAGTTAAAAGATGACAATATTGTTAATAAATACTTCTATATCTCCAGCAGTGAATCAGAGTTTGAAGTTAAATTCTTCATGTATCTTTTCTCGATTATTTATCATATAGAAGAGCAGTATGAAAAGGCAAATAAGCGAAGAAAGGCTACAAAAAAAGAGATTTATGATGCTTTACAAAAGATTTCGTTTGTGGTCTATAACGATGACGGAACATTTAAAACCTCTTTTAGTGAATACACAAAAGCGTATCAACTGATTAAGTTTTTTGAGGTTATCAAAGAGTATGAACTTTTTGATTATTTAGCCAATATTTTAGTTACATTTTCTATGTCACAAGGGAGTAAAGAGGTTAATCTAAATTTACAACGATGGTGTCAAAATATACTCTCTTTTTCGAGTTTGAGAAAAGAGTATTATTTGACAAGTTTTAATATTTTAAAAAATGATTCAAAGTCATTTGGTAAAAAGCTTTTTGAGTTTGAAGAACTCTATTTAACAAAACTATTAGGAGAAAAAGATATGAACATTCATGAACAATCAAAAAAATTAGGCGATGGCATAGGGCATTATTGTGCAGAGTTGGGAGATAAAGATTTACTCTTTAAACTTAGAAATGTTAAAAATTATAAACAGTTGATAGGCTATTTTAAAGATTTGAAGTTTTCTATATTGAAAAATGAGGGAAAAGCAAAGTTTTCAAAAGAGTTCAATGAATCATTGAGTGAAACACTTGAAGATATTGAGCCAAACTGGGAGATAGTTCGTGACTATATTGCTATCTATGCGATAGATAAATATAGAGCTGTGGCGTTTGCCAAATCAAATAAAGGAGAGAAATAATGTTTTTAAATATAGCGTATATTACAAAAGTAAATGTGGCTTCACTTAATGGTGGAGAGGGAACAGGTGGAAATGTAACGGTTATGAAAAAGATAGCCAATGCCAAAGGCGATGAATTTGCTTATGTGTCAGGTCAGGCACTTAGACGATACATGAAAGAGACACTTTTGCAATTGGGTGCAAGAATTACAGAGGTAGATGAGAAAGGAGAACCTACTTTTAGGATTGATGATGCAGGTAAAACGGTTGATTTAAATAATCTTAAAAATTGGAATACGCATAAAGAGACAGCTTTTAAAAAGTTTGTTGATTTGGATTTGTTTGGTTATATGTTTCCAAAAGCAACCAGAAGATGGTCGCCTATAAAAGTAACTCCTCTTATCTCTATTTTGCCCTATAAAGGGGAGTATGACTATTTAACTAGAAAGCAAAAGCCTAAAAAAGATGGAGACAAGAGTGGAAATATTGTTCAAGTCGAGATAGATACTATGAACTTTATGAGAGGTAATATTATGGTCAATACAGCTCATATAGGTAATGAGGTAGATGAATACTCTTATGAGGTTTCAGAGATATTAAATGAAGAGGAGAGGGTAGAGCGATTAAATATCTTTCTTGATGCTGTTAAAAACTTTAATGGTGGAGCAAAACAGGCTAGAAATTTGGAAGATATATCTCCAAAATTTGTGGTTATTGCAGAGCAAAAAACAGGAAATCCATTTTTATTAAACTCTCTTGATGTGGATAGTGAGGGCAATATTAATATTGAAAATATTAAAGAGGCGATAGAAGATAATAGTTTTGAGCGTTTGACCATAGGTATCTCAAAAGGGATATTTAACAATGAAGATGAGATTAAGTCAACTTTTGAGAATGTAACAACTGTAAATAAGGCGATAGAACACTATAAAGATATGTTAAAGAGTAAATAATGAGAGTGATACGATTTGAGGTTGTGGGGTTGATGAACTCCTTTAGAATCCCTTTTTTTAGAACTTATCATAAATCTTTTTTAGCACCACCCAAGACTACGGTTATTGGGATGCTTTGTAATATTTCTCTAAAATCTCAAAAGGAGTTTTTCGAGATTTTAGAGAGGCAGAGGATAGAAGTCTCTGTTGTTATTAACAGTATAGATGGTAGAGGAAAAGATTTATGGAGTTACAAAACCATAGAAAAAAGTAAAACAAGAGGTAAAAGTGTTGTAAGAAGAGATAAACTTTTTATACCCAACTATACGATTTATCTTAAGATAGATGATAAATCGCTCTATCAAGAGATTTTAGATGCACTTAAAGCCCCTTTGAATATTCCCTCTTTAGGTTTAGATGATGAGTTGATAACAATTCGAGATGTAAAAGAGGTAGATTTAACAGACAATAAGAGCAATCGTATTGATTCTCTGTTTTTAGATAAAGGCATAGGCTATAAAGCTTTTGTTAAAGAGATGAGTCAAGCCATAGAATTACCCATGTCAAATGTTATAGCTACAAAGTTTAAAGGCTTTGATAAAAAAGAGAAACGAATCTCACGAGAGCCAACAGAGGAGTTTAGACAAGTTGAGTTTATTAATTGTGAAATAGAGTTTCAAGAAGAAGTTAAGAGTTTTGTAGATAATGAACTTAATAATCGCTTGGTATTCTACTAATGGAACTTCTTGCCAAAAAGATAGAAAAAGATGCTAAAGTTATTGCAACACAAACTTTACAGCTTCATACAGCTTGGGTTATAGAGGAGGCATTAAAGCTTGTAGATGATAACTCTTTGGCTAAAGTATCTAAAATTAGTGGTTGGCAGATAGATAAAATTAAAGATTTGATTTTTTTCTCTGCTTATTTTCATGATATGGGCAAAGCTACCAAAGAGTTTCAATCAACTATAAGAGAGGGTACAAAGTCTTATCACTCTTTGTACTCTGCTTCTGTGCTTGTTGGTATTGAAGATTTTGATTTTTTAGAGGGCGATAGATATATAAATTTACTATTGGTCACTGCTTTAACTCATCATACTCTTTTGCCTTATGGTGTTAAAAATGTAGCGTTTAACTTTTTAGATGAAGCAGAACTATTTTTTAATGGATATAAAAAAAGCTATAAAAATTATTTGAAAAAAGAGTGTGACTATAACTTTAAATTTGAAATTGAGAGTGAATTAAGAGTAGAATTAGAAGCGATAGAAATAGAGTTACAATATATCAAAGAAAATCACAAACTAAGAATACTCTACATCTATGTATCAGGAATATTAAACTTAGCCGATTGGTTAGCAAGTGCAAGATTTTCTAATACAACAACACCCATCACTTTTAAAACTCAACCCTCAAAACAAGAGTTTATGAAACACCTCTCTTTTGATAAACTTAGAGAGTTTCAAGAAAATCTTTCTCTAAATTCAAAATCTGTTTTAGTAGAGATTCCTACAGGAGAGGGGAAAACAGAGGGTTCACTACTTTGGGCTATTAATAATCTCTATAATAACCATTCTAAAATCATCTACACCTTACCCACTCAAACCACTTCTAATAAACTCTATGAGAGGGTACATAGCTTTTTTGATAAAAAAGAGTGTGGGCTTATTCATTCATCGGCAAAGATATTCTTAGAAAAAGAGTATGAAAGAGAGAATGGAGAAGTTGATGCTATTTTTAAAAGTGATTTTCTACTAAGTAAGAGCTTTAATAAACCTGTAACGGTATCTACTATAGATTCTTTGCTAAAATATTTTATAAATATAGGTCGCTTTAATATTGCTACTAAAAACTTTTTAAACTCTGTTGTTATTATTGATGAAGTTCATGCTTACGATTTAAAACTTATGGGTTTTCTAAAACGATTTTTTGAGCTTTGCCATGAGATGGAGGTAAAAGTTTGTTTAATGAGTGCTTCAATTCCCAATAAAATAAAAGAGCTTTTAGATGTGCAAGATTATCCTTTGATTACTCAAAAAGATTTATTTGAGAAAAAGGCAAATGATATAGTAAAAGTAGATAATGCTTTAGATGAAGATTTTTATCTTATTGTAGAGAAGTTTAATAGTGGTAAAAATATTTTAATAATACGAAATACCGTAAAAACTGCAATAGCAACTTATGAAAAGTTACAAGAATTGGGTATAGATAGTGATGATATTGTGTTGTATCACTCCACTTTTAAAAAACGAGACAGAACGAAAAAAGAAAAGTTAATATTTAAAAAGTTAAAAGAAGATAAACCTTTTATCTTGGTAGCCACACAGATAGTAGAGGTCTCTTTAGATATAGATTTTGATGTAATGTTTACCGATAATGCTCCTATAGATTCACTCATTCAGAGATTTGGAAGAGTTAATCGTAAAAAATCTGTAGAAAGAAAAGGAGATATATATATTTATCAAGTAGAAAATCCTCTACCTTACACAGAGACTATTTTAGATTTGACCTTTGAGACTATAGAAGATGGTTATTTTGCACTTGGAGAGTATGTTAAATGGCTAAATATTGTTTATGATAGATGGTTTGAGGAAGATATAACTGTCAAGAATGAGATAACACGACTTTTTGATATTGGATATGAAAAATATGATGAAACCCTAAAAAAGCTTGATGGGATTAAAAAATCATCTGATAATTATGATTTGAGAGATATAGAACAATCTAAAAATGATTATCTACTTTATGATGACTTTATGAATGAAGATATAGAACCTAAAGATTATTATGAGTATACAATAGCTTTGCCTTATTATTTGGAAAAGGAAAATTTACATCATCTTCCAAGTGAGATAGAGGAGAGACTTTTTTATAAGGTACTTAAACTTGATTATAATTTTGAAAGAGGTGTTGATATTTCTAAAAATGATGAGTCTTCAGGCTCTTATTTTAGTTAAAGAGGAGAATATGAAAGTAAATGGAACATTAGTAAATTATTACTTTTTTTGTAAAACGAAACTATGGCTACACGCCAACCGAATAAACCTAGAGGACAATAGTGAAGATGTTCGCATAGGTAAGATTTTGCATGAACTAGCCGAAGAGAAGGGTAAAAAGACCGAGATAGCTATTGATAATATCAAGATAGATAAACTTACAAAAGATTATTTGGTTGAGGTTAAAAAGAGCGATAGTGATACTGAAGCTGTGAAGTGGCAAGTGCTTTTGTATCTGCATAAACTTAAGCAAAAAGGTGTTATTAAAAAAGGGAAGATTGAGTACATAGAGAAGAAAAAGCAAGATAAAAGAGTAGATTTTGTGGAGCTTGATGAGGTGAATGAGAAAGAACTTTTAGAGGTTTTACAGAAGATTTCTGATTTGATTGATTTACCTAATCCTCCAGAGCCTAAGTTTGAGAGACATTGTAAAAAATGTGCTTATTATGAGTATTGTTTTATTTAGGAGAATAATATGGCAAAAAACCACACACAATATATATTTAGTATGGGTGAGTTAAGAAGAAAAGATAACTCAATAGACTTTTACAACAGTAAAGGGCATAACTACATTCCCATAGAGGATCTAAAAGAGCTTTACTGCTTGGCAGAGGTGAGTCTAAATAGTAAGTTTTTAGATTTTATAGCTAAAGCAGGTATTACTATTCACTTTTTTAACTATCATCAAAACTATAGTGGAAGTTTCTATCCTAAAGAGCAGTTAATTAGTGGGAATTTAACTATTCGGCAGAGTATGGCATATGTTGATAGACGGCTTATTATAGCTAGAGCAATAGTGCAGGGAATTGGAAATAATATTAGAGAGGTGCTTTATCATTACTATAGACACGATAAAAAAGAGTTAAAACCATTTCTTGATTGGCTTAATAAAGATGTAAAAGAGTTTTTGGCAAAAGAGCCAGACATCAAACAGATACTATGGATAGAGGGACAAATTTGGAATAGATTCTATGATAGTTTCAAATACTTTTTACCTGATGATTTTATCTTAAATAAACGAGTTAAACGACCACCAGATAACCCTATAAATGCACTTATTAGTTTTGGAAATACTCTACTATATACCAAGACTATTTCAGCTATTTATCATACTCATCTAAATCAATCTATAAGTTTTTTACACTCTCCTAGAGATGGAAGATTTTCATTGAGTTTAGATTTGAGTGAGGTTTTTAAACCTATTATTGTCTTCAAAACTATATTTGATTTAGTCAATAAAAAGAAGTTACAAGTGAGTAAACATTTTGATAAGAGTTTAAACTATGCTTTGCTCAATGAAGATGGAAAAAAGATATTTATAGAGGCATTTGAAGCAAGGATTAACGAACCATTTCTTCATCCAACTCTTAAGCGTAAAACGACCTATAAGAGTGCCATAAAGTATGATGGTTATAAGTTGGTGAAGTTTTTGGTGGAAGATAAGCCATTTGTACCATTTAGTTTGAAGGATAAATGTTGAAAAGTTACAATTATAACTATGCTATTGTGATGTATGACATTTCAGATACTGAGAGTGAAGCAGGTAAGAACCGTGTAACTAAGGTCTTTAAGATTTGCAAAAAGTATTTTCATCATCATCAAAAGTCTATCTTTCGGGGAAATATTACCCCATCAAGGATTATTAAATTTCGAGAAGAGATAAAAAAAGTGATAGATGAAGAGTTAGATTTTGTATCTATCATAAAACTTCAAAATAAAAATGTATTTGAAGAAGAAGTTTTAGGGACGGACGATAAGCCTAGTGAGTCGTTGTTTCTTTAGGCATTATTATCATAGTTATTTTTCCAATCTATTTTTAATAAATATTAATCCTAAGTACGCTAAAATAGGGTGTTTTTAAAGTTCTATAATATTTTATTGTTAAGAACAAAAATGGTTGGAAAAAACCACACAAAACATCGATATTATGGGCTTTATAAGATTTTGATTGATTGTCAAATGCCTATTTTATCTTCATTGAACCTATACAAATTGTTGTATTTAAATGTAGCAAAAGAAAGGAAACCCTCATCAGAAGAAGATTGAACCTATACAAATTGTTGTATTTAAATAAACAACAAGTTATATTTAACTCTGAATTAGACAATTGAACCTATACAAATTGTTGTATTTAAATTAGAGTTCTGCTATGGTAACAATATCAAGAGATTGTATTGAACCTATACAAATTGTTGTATTTAAATGATTTATAATCAATTACTATGCAATTATTTCTTTTATTGAACCTATACAAATTGTTGTATTTAAATAGTGGAGTGTTATACCAATCGCGTCCCTTAGAGCGAATTGAACCTATACAAATTGTTGTATTTAAATCAGTTTTTACAAGATAAAGGAGAGTTGCAACGACTCATTGAACCTATACAAATTGTTGTATTTAAATGGGGACGAAGATTTTAAGGATTTTATAGAAAATTTATTGAACCTATACAAATTGTTGTATTTAAATGCGATTAGCATCTCTGTATGTCTAATCGCTTTTTGAATTGAACCTATACAAATTGTTGTATTTAAATATGAAAAAAGTTTTATGTTGAAATCTAAAGGCGATATATTGAACCTATACAAATTGTTGTATTTAAATGGCGATATGGCTTTAAAATCTCCAGATAAGTACAATATTGAACCTATACAAATTGTTGTATTTAAATCTGAAGAACCTAAGCATTTATTAACTAAGCAGGGTTATTGAACCTATACAAATTGTTGTATTTAAATGTCTTACTATTCTTTTGTTCGCGCGTAGACAACAAATTGAACCTATACAAATTGTTGTATTTAAATTTAAAAGTAGTTGAAGAAAAAAAAGGTAAGAGCGTATTGAACCTATACAAATTGTTGTATTTAAATTTCCGTGGGAACATATAAATAAGGCTTAAGATAAGATTGAACCTATACAAATTGTTGTATTTAAATTTTCTATATTCTTAGCGATAATCACTCTTAATATAGATTGAACCTATACAAATTGTTGTATTTAAATAAGAGAGCTATATCTCTCTCTCTCTCTTGATGACATTGAACCTATACAAATTGTTGTATTTAAATTCTGAAAAACGCATACCTTTATAAATAGAAGCTATTTATTGAACCTATACAAATTGTTGTATTTAAATTACTCAGGCTTATCTACATAATACCCTTTTGGAGTAATTGAACCTATACAAATTGTTGTATTTAAATAAAAATAAACAATATGCTTATGAAGTTACTAAGTCATTGAACCTATACAAATTGTTGTATTTAAATAAGAGAGAGAAAGAACCAAAGAGAGAGAGAGCTATAATTGAACCTATACAAATTGTTGTATTTAAATCCTATGACGAAACCTCCTTTTATGATGTGAACGGCGATATTGAACCTATACAAATTGTTGTATTTAAATTTTTTGGTTTTTGTTTTTTCTCTTCTTTAGGTTTGTTATTGAACCTATACAAATTGTTGTATTTAAATTTCTGTTGGAACATATAAATGAGGCTTAAGATAAGCAATTGAACCTATACAAATTGTTGTATTTAAATGCTCCTCTCTAAAAAACAAAATATTTAAATGAGGATTATTGAACCTATACAAATTGTTGTATTTAAATTCAAGCTTTGACGCTACTATCGCACCTTTTTTTCTACATTGAACCTATACAAATTGTTGTATTTAAATAGCAGAATTATAAAAGAAGATGTTCAACTATTAAAATTGAACCTATACAAATTGTTGTATTTAAATAGACACTTGACTGTATTTTGTTCTCTGTTCCACCTAATTGAACCTATACAAATTGTTGTATTTAAATGCATCTACGGCTTTACCTAAAAACTGCTCTATTTTGATTGAACCTATACAAATTGTTGTATTTAAATAACTATGCTTTTAACGGTGTCTGCATCATTATCTTATTGAACCTATACAAATTGTTGTATTTAAATTTTACACTAAAACCTCATGAGACTTTTTTACAAAACGATTGAACCTATACAAATTGTTGTATTTAAATCTAAGAGAAAAAGCACTTTCGGCATAAATTTTTCGCATTGAACCTATACAAATTGTTGTATTTAAATTTACCTGAGATACCAACCATTAAAACAAATAAAAAAGATTGAACCTATACAAATTGTTGTATTTAAATTTATCTAAAAGAGAAGTTATTGCATTTAATCCCTCTATTGAACCTATACAAATTGTTGTATTTAAATAAGAGCTATCTCTCTCTCTCTCTCTTGATGACAAGATTGAACCTATACAAATTGTTGTATTTAAATAGTAGATAAATTGTATTTATTTGCAAGTGCTTCTAATTGAACCTATACAAATTGTTGTATTTAAATCTGAGATATAGGTACGCCTGATATTGTTAGTGCATCATTGAACCTATACAAATTGTTGTATTTAAATAGTATTAATATTTAGAAAGAAATTGGGCATAAGTGATTGAACCTATACAAATTGTTGTATTTAAATAATTTTAAATCGTTTTTAAGTGCATGTTCTATATTTAAATTGAACCTATACAAATTGTTGTATTTAAATCTATATTCACTCTTTGCTATATCCTCTTCTAATACAATTGAACCTATACAAATTGTTGTATTTAAATCTATTTGAGGAGGGATATCTACTAAATACAAATGAATTGAACCTATACAAATTGTTGTATTTAAATTTACCTATAATAGGAGCATTTTCTGTAAGATTATCTATTGAACCTATACAAATTGTTGTATTTAAATATGATTATTAGTGACTCTGTTTTTTTTATGTAGGTCATTGAACCTATACAAATTGTTGTATTTAAATTGCTATCACCTACAACTATGAGAGCTTTTAAATCTTATTGAACCTATACAAATTGTTGTATTTAAATTAAATAGCACCTGCCAATTTAGGATGTTCATCTGATTGAACCTATACAAATTGTTGTATTTAAATTTACAAGCAAGATAACAGAGATTAGAAACGAAATCATTGAACCTATACAAATTGTTGTATTTAAATCCTATATTTAGCTTAGTATGCTTATTTCTTATCTCAATTGAACCTATACAAATTGTTGTATTTAAATGTGTTGATTGGGTAGGTGGTAGAATTATCGCATTTTATTGAACCTATACAAATTGTTGTATTTAAATTCTGTTGATGGAACACTATTATCAGCAGAAAATGTCATTGAACCTATACAAATTGTTGTATTTAAATGATAAGGTTTTAATAAATACTGCAAATGCTTATTTTGAATTGAACCTATACAAATTGTTGTATTTAAATCTTGGCGATAACTTAATAGTTAAATCTGCTGAGATAGATTGAACCTATACAAATTGTTGTATTTAAATGATGAAGCAAAGCATAAAAAGCCTTACCATATTCTATTGAACCTATACAAATTGTTGTATTTAAATAGTTGTAGCAAGACTCGCCGAACAGTCGGATACTCATTGAACCTATACAAATTGTTGTATTTAAATCTTTTTTAGGAGCAGGAGCTTTATTAGTGCAAACTATTGAACCTATACAAATTGTTGTATTTAAATTCTTTAGAAAAAAATATTACAAAAAATACAACTACAATTGAACCTATACAAATTGTTGTATTTAAATGGAGCTTTAAACTTTACTTTATGCCCTAGCCTCTTAGATTGAACCTATACAAATTGTTGTATTTAAATCACAATATTGATTTGATGGTCAACATTGTAAGCGACATTGAACCTATACAAATTGTTGTATTTAAATACATTGTAAGCGACTTAGTCGATGCAGGAATGAGTGAATTGAACCTATACAAATTGTTGTATTTAAATGGCAGAGTTATCTCTAATCCAGCTTTTAAAGAAAATTGAACCTATACAAATTGTTGTATTTAAATATGAGAGAGATAACCGACTCCGAACCAAACTAATATTATTGAACCTATACAAATTGTTGTATTTAAATAGAGCGACCTACCAAAATAGAGCGAATAGTCTTAAAAATTGAACCTATACAAATTGTTGTATTTAAATGAGTTAGCCTCTGTAGCAGTCGTTGGAAGAAAAGTATTGAACCTATACAAATTGTTGTATTTAAATAAGAGAGCAAAATAAGATATAAGAGAAAAAGCTAAAATTGAACCTATACAAATTGTTGTATTTAAATAAAAAATGTATTCTATGACTATCCCACTGAGATATATTGAACCTATACAAATTGTTGTATTTAAATATGAGAGAGAGCTATCTCTCTCTCATAATGACAAGATTGAACCTATACAAATTGTTGTATTTAAATTTGCGAAATTGGAACGCCACTTATTGTTAATGCATCATTGAACCTATACAAATTGTTGTATTTAAATTAGCAACAGGTTACATTTAACTCCAAGCTTGAGATAATTGAACCTATACAAATTGTTGTATTTAAATAGTTTGCATTTATTTGCATATTCCAATATTCCGTGCATTGAACCTATACAAATTGTTGTATTTAAATTAGCAACAGGTTACATTTAACTCCAAGCTTGAGATAATTGAACCTATACAAATTGTTGTATTTAAATAGTTTGCATTTATTTGCATATTCCAATA
>JALUBF010000039.1:57680-90031 GCA_027045015.1 Sulfurovum sp. | reverse complement strand
CATTGAACCTATACAAATTGTTGTATTTAAATTAGCAACAGGTTACATTTAACTCCAAGCTTGAGATAATTGAACCTATACAAATTGTTGTATTTAAATAGTTTGCATTTATTTGCATATTCCAATATTCCGTGCATTGAACCTATACAAATTGTTGTATTTAAATTGGGTGTATTATACCAATCGCGTCCCTTAGAACGACCTAATTGAACCTATACAAATTGTTGTATTTAAATCGTCATAGTATTTTCCTTAAACCTTTTTTATCTGATTGAACCTATACAAATTGTTGTATTTAAATTAGAAGATATGGGCTTTCTTGCTTTTTACTGAAAATATTGAACCTATACAAATTGTTGTATTTAAATCTATCATTTTTAAAGCCTAAACCAAAGTAATCTTTAGAATTGAACCTATACAAATTGTTGTATTTAAATGTAATTGAAACAAACTCTAAAACACTCTTACAGGTGGCATTGAACCTATACAAATTGTTGTATTTAAATACATACCCTTTAAAATATTCCCCTTCCCATTGATTACATTGAACCTATACAAATTGTTGTATTTAAATTGCCCTAAAAGCTTTAATAGTATATCAAGAGCCTCTTATTGAACCTATACAAATTGTTGTATTTAAATTAACTAAGGTTATAGCTGTAAGAACCGATACAAACAATTGAACCTATACAAATTGTTGTATTTAAATTCAGAAGAAGAAGAAGAAGTATTATCATCAGAAGGTGCATTGAACCTATACAAATTGTTGTATTTAAATAATTCAAAATTTTTTAAGTTTTTAAGGTCTTCTTTAGATTGAACCTATACAAATTGTTGTATTTAAATTAGCAACAAGTTATATTTAACTCCAGATTAGACATAATTGAACCTATACAAATTGTTGTATTTAAATTTTTTTTCTTCACATTTTTCTCATCTCTAATTTTCTATTGAACCTATACAAATTGTTGTATTTAAATACCTAAACGTCCTAAAGGTGTGTTATACCAATCGATTGAACCTATACAAATTGTTGTATTTAAATCCAAAACAGCCTAAGCTAAAAAGAGCCTTTTATTCCGATTGAACCTATACAGATTGTTGTATTTAAATCTTGAACCTATGTATATACCTTATGCAATAATCGGATTGAACCTATACAGATTGTTGTATTTAAATTCTGATAATGAAATTTCTTTCTCGTGGTGCTTAATTATTGAACCTATACAGATTGTTGTATTTAAATTCTGCTTTGTCTTTTACATAAAATTTTGAAAGTCTAATTGAACCTATACAGATTGTTGTATTTAAATTAGCTTATATCTTTATGAATAAAGATGAGAAACTTATTGAACCTATACAGATTGTTGTATTTAAATTAGTTGGATATATTTGGTACACCATAAAGAGATATAATTGAACCTATACAGATTGTTGTATTTAAATTCCTTAAGTAATCTATTAACTGCATTTTGAATTGGGATTGAACCTATACAGATTGTTGTATTTAAATCCCTGAGAACTAACGCCCTACGGTTGTGTTACGACATTGAACCTATACAGATTGTTGTATTTAAATTATCTTTGTATTATCATAAGCTTCTCTCTGCTCAATTGAACCTATACAGATTGTTGTATTTAAATTGTGTCATTTTCTCAACAAGATCCTGAGAAAATGGATTGAACCTATACAGATTGTTGTATTTAAATATCAGAGCAACATCCTCTGCAAGTTATAGCTCAAGTATTGAACCTATACAGATTGTTGTATTTAAATGTGATGCTGGAATAAAGATTAAAAAATAGGAGTTGATTGAACCTATACAGATTGTTGTATTTAAATATAGTTATAATATCAATATCGCTTTTTACAAAAAATATTGAACCTATACAGATTGTTGTATTTAAATTCCAATTTAGATGCTACTATAGCACCTTTCTTTCATTGAACCTATACAGATTGTTGTATTTAAATTTCGGTTGGAACATCTATATGAGGTTTAAGATAAATTGAACCTATACAGATTGTTGTATTTAAATCAGGTTGGATTGGAACTATAGGACTAAACATTTTATATTGAACCTATACAGATTGTTGTATTTAAATAATAAAACACGGAATATTGGAATATGCAAATAAACATATTGAACCTATACAGATTGTTGTATTTAAATCGAATATGACCAAGATGATTTTGTACACTTTTTAAAATTGAACCTATACAGATTGTTGTATTTAAATTTTTTTTATTTTAACCCTAACTCAAATGATGATGTATTGAACCTATACAGATTGTTGTATTTAAATCAATAACATTAAGCACAGTATTATCTTAAAAAATAAATTGAACCTATACAGATTGTTGTATTTAAATAGTGAGAAAACTCCTCAACCTGCAAAAGCAAAAGAAATTGAACCTATACAGATTGTTGTATTTAAATAGGTGCTAATCTTTTATCTCTTATACTCATTGTTTTGCTATCTTCATCTACGTATATATCAAATAGATCTATTTCATTTATAAGATTAGATAGTTTTTTATAGCCAAAGTTTATAGGTGAAAATGATGTCGAGTTATTTATATATTGTCCTATATCTGCTAAATTTGCCCAGCCATATTCGTCCATAGTCTGTTCTAATGCAGTGCGAAGTACATTTACAAGCCAAGTATCTTGTCTCATCTCTTTACCTGATTTACGTGTAGTTTTTTCTATTGATTCTTCAGAATTTTCTTTGGTAACATTGCTCATGAGTTTTTCAGTAAATATAAATTGTGAACAAGCAACCATAAAAGGCTTAGGTGTCTTCTTTTCGCCAAAACCAAATACTTTTATCCCCTCTTCTTGTACACGCATTACTACTGGTGTAAAGTCTGAATCTGAAGTGGCAAAAGCAAAAGCATCTATATCTTTAGTATGAAGTAGGTCTATGGCATCTATGGTCATAAGTATATCAGTAGCATTTTTATTTTTAGAATAGTCAAATTGTTGTATTGGTTTTATTGCAAATTCCAATAATTTATCTTCCCAATTTTTGAGGTTTTCTTTTGTCCAATTTCCATAGGCTTGGCGTATATTTACAATGCCATATTTACTGAGTTCATTGATGATACTATCAATAGAACGATAAGAGATATTATCACAGTCTATAAAGAGTGCTATACGGTCTTCATGTTTATTTCTTGACATATATTATGCTTGTGGTCTATAGTATGTTATAGTACTTCTACCAAACTTTTTGCGTTTATGTTGTTTAAACTCTCCTATCTCATTTGGCATAGTAAGATTTGTCATATGTTCAACCATTATCATCTCTGTTATATCTTTACTTATACTCTCTATGAGTTTTAAGGTTTTGTCATATATGTCGTCCATACCATCTCTTGTAGAAAATGGTGGGTCAAAGTAGAAGTATGTTTTTTCTGGAGATTTTTTAACTATATTATATACTATTTCAAAGTTTTCAAAGCTATCTCCGTAAAAGAGGTGAGAGTTGTTAGGAGATATACGTTTTGTATTGCCTTCTAAGCATTTATATGCAGTATGATTGTACTCCATAAAGTAGGCATCTTTAGCTCCACGACTTAAAGCCTCTAGCCCTATAGAACCTGAACCTGAAAATACCTCTACAAAGTTTTTATCTATAATATCAAACTGCAAAGTATTGAAAAGTGACTCTTTTAGTATGCCTTTTGAGCTTCTTGTTGTAAATATATCAGGTATCTCTATAGTTTTACCTTTATATTCTCCTGCCGTGATGGTTGTAGTAAATATTTTTATTTTTTCTTTTTTAGTTCTTTTCATAACAGTATTTTATCTAAACCTTTAAAAATTTACGATAGTTTTTAGAGTATTTATGAGTTCGCTCCTCTTTCTTATATCTTTACGCTCTTTACCTGGCTGGGTTGTTGTGATAATAGTACGTCCTGTAATAAGCTTTGTACCATTGTTTTTTCGTATGCCCCAATATGTGTGCATAATGACAGGTTCTCCTCTAAATTCTCCTAGATAAAGTACTATATGCCCTTTGACATAAAGAAGTGAACGAAAAGGTTTGGCTTTAGAGATAATCCTCTTTTTCTTATCTTTGTTTGATAAATACTTAATAGAAATACTTTTACCATCTTTGGCTTGTTTAGATGAGTTTCTATGAAGAAATATACCAAATACTCCTAAAAAATCTCTAGTAGTAGATGAACAGTCTCTACACTCATAACCTCCACCCCAACCATAAGGTTCAGAATAAAACTCTTTAGCTAAACGAGCAACATTTTTAGGTGTGAATGGTAAAGGTTTTTTAGCTATGATATTTCTACTATTTACCAATACTTTTTCTATGTGAGCATAACCTTTATTGTCTCTACTTGCTACAAGATAGTATTTTTTATATTTAGATATGGGAAATAGTGTTCCAAGTTTTACTATGGATATAGCTTTTTTACCATTGAAAAGTCGTAGATTATCTTTTATGCTCATAGCATAGTTGCCATTTTCAAATCGTTTAATAAATCTACTGTTTACCAATGCCAAGTCAGAAACTTTTACCCAGCCAAATGAGTAAGATGCTCTTACAAATGCCCAATGTTTATCTTTTGAAAAGTGTGATATATAAAGAGGTACATTTATGTGAAGAGCTGAGTTTTGATTATAATTAAATGGAAAACCCTCTCCAGTTTTGTGTGGGTCACGATAAAAAGCAGAAGATGTTGGTAGAGCTTTTACATCTGTATGATGTATAGTTATGGCTCTATATCTTTTAGTATCAAGCTTTTTATAATTGGCATTTTCTATCCATCTATTATATATAGAAGATGGAATTATGAATCCTTTAGTTTTATATATAGGTTTGTTTACGATAAATCTTACTTCCCAGCCAAAATCTTTTTTAGGTATATCTAGTTTTAAGAGATGCCATGGTTTAAAATATTTTTTATTGAACTCTCTATCAAACTTTTTTTGTCTGCCTTTAGGAAAAGGTTTTATCTGTGATGAGTAGTATGTAGGGTCTTGAGGGATATTTCTCATATCAGCAACACTATGTTTGGGCATATAATCTATCTTGCTTATAGCACGTTTACTCTTTTTTAAAATATAAGTAGCATTAAGAGTCTGAAAAGACAATATCACTATAAGCAAAAATCTATAAGTCATAATATATCTATACTTTAGTGTAATTCTTTTGAGACTTCTCACTTCTAACTGAACGTATCCATAGCCAATTTATAAGGAGATATATAAGATAAGAGACAATAGTAGAGTAGAATACTGTACCAACATAAAGAGGCACTACAATATCGTCCCAATGGTTTTGAAACCATTGCATAGTAAGCTCTATATTGGTTAGTCCATCTCTTTGGAGCATAATATTTCCAGTTTTATATTCAAGATACCAAAGTGGAGGGTAGGTAATAGGATTTGATAGCCAAACAGTAGCTAAACCTATAGGTACATTAAATCTAAACAAAGGTGTAGTTATCATAACTCCTGCCATCTGCATAGGCATAGGTATAAACCCCCAAAAAAGTCCTACAAGTACACCTTTACTAATCATTTTTCTATTTATATTAAAGTAGGCACGAGGTAGATTATATTTATCTAAAAAATTATCTAGTTTGCCTTTACTTGATGCCTTTGTTCTGAAAAATTTTCTTATCATTATTTATCCATATTTATACAATTTGATTGTATAAGTGTAATACTCAAAGGCTTTAAAACCCCTTTTTAACAAGATTTGTGTAAAATACGCCTATTAAATTATAACAATAAGGTTACATTATGAGTGGATATATGCTTTTTTCTGGAACATCAAACCCCGAGCTTGCTAATGAGATAGCAACTTACCTTGAAATGCCTCTAAGTGAAGCAAAAATAAATCGTTTTTCTGATGGTGAAATATCTGTACAGATTGCAGAGTCTGTACGTGGTAAAGATGTATTTATCATTCAACCAACTTCAGCACCTGCCAATGCAAATTTGATGGAACTGCTTATTATGACAGATGCCCTTAAACGTTCATCTGCTAAGTCGATTACTGCTGTTGTTCCATACTACGGATATGCTAGACAAGATAGAAAAGCAGCTCCACGTGTACCAATCTCTGCTAAACTTGTAGCCAACCTTATGGAGACAGCAGGTATTACTCGTATGGTAACAGTTGATCTTCACGCATCTCAAATCCAAGGTTTTTTTGATATTCCTGTAGATAACCTATATGGTGCTATCTTATTTATGGATTATATTAAGGCAAAAAACTTTAAAAATCCAGTTATTGCATCTCCAGATATTGGTGGTGTTGCTCGTGCTAGATACTTTGCAACTAAACTAGGTTTAGATATGGTTATAGTTGATAAACGTAGAGAAAAAGCAAATGAATCAGAAGTTATGAATGTCATAGGTGATGTTGAAGGTAAAGATGTTATCTTAATAGACGATATGGTTGATACAGCTGGAACTATGACACACGGAGCAAAAGCCCTTAAAGATTTGGGTGCTACCTCTGTAATGGCTTGTTGTACACACCCAGTTCTTTCAGGTCCTGCATTTGAACGCATAGAAAATGGTGCATTAGATGAGTTGGTTGTTGCCAATACTATTCCTATGAAAAAGATATCTAGCAAGATAAAAGTACTCTCTACAGCTTCTATGCTCGGAGAAGTTATAAGAAGAGTAATCAACAATGAGAGTGTAAATTCACTCTTTGAAACTAACTAACAATATATTACCTCTATGCTTGTCATAGAGGTATCTAAAAATCCTCTTCTATACAAGGAAATAACTTGGCAAATAAAGTACCTCAACAAAATATACGTAATTTCTCTATTATCGCACATATTGACCATGGTAAGTCAACTTTGGCTGATCGTATCATACAAGAGTGTGGAGCAGTAAGTGACAGACAGATGTCTGCACAAGTTATGGATACTATGGATATTGAAAAAGAGCGTGGTATTACCATTAAAGCTCAATCTGTACGTCTTGACTATGTTAAAGATGGTGAACACTATATACTAAATCTCATAGACACTCCAGGTCACGTTGACTTCTCTTATGAGGTGAGTCGCTCTTTGGCATCTTGTGAGGGGGCATTACTCATTGTAGATGCTGCTCAAGGTGTAGAGGCTCAAACTATAGCTAATGTTTACATTGCTATAGAGAATGATTTAGAGTTGCTTCCTGTTGTAAACAAGATAGACCTTCCAGCTGCCGATCCAGATAGAGTACTTACAGAACTTGAAGAGGCGATAGGCATTGATGCTACAGAACACAATCTTGTATCTGCTAAGACAGGAGTAGGTGTAGCTGAACTTATAGACTCTATAGTTGAGCGTATTCCTGCACCTACTGGTAACATTGATGCTCCAGCAAAAGCACTTATTTATGACTCTTGGTTCGATAACTATTTAGGAGCATTGGCACTTGTTCGTGTTTTTGAAGGAAGTATTAAAAAGCGTCAGATGATTAAGATTATGGGTACAAAAGAGGAGCATCAGGTTCTTGATTTGATGTATCCTAACCCCATAGCTCCCATTAAAACAGATGAGATACGCACAGGTGAAGTTGGCATTGTTGTTACTGGGCTTAAGACAGTTGAAGGTCTTCAGGTTGGTGATACTATAACCGATGCTAAAAATCCAACATCGGAGATTATTGGTGGATTTGAACCAGCAAAACCTTTTGTATTTGCAGGTATCTACCCTATAGAGACAGATAGATTTGAAGATTTGCGTGATGCACTAAACAAGCTAAAACTAAATGACTCTTCACTATCTTTTGAACCTGAAAGTTCTATGGCTCTTGGCTCTGGTTTTAGGACAGGTTTTTTAGGTATGCTTCATATGGAGGTTATCAAAGAGCGTTTAGAACGGGAGTTCAATCTTGACCTAATCGCAACAGCTCCAACAGTTGTCTATAGAGTTAAACAGACAAATGGTGAGGAGTTAGAGATACAAAATCCATCTGAACTACCTGAACCTCAAAAGATAGATATTATTTATGAACCATATGTTAAAGCTACTATCTTAACACCTCAAGAGTATTTGGGTAATCTTATAAAACTTCTAAATGACAGACGTGGTGTTCAGATAAAGATGGATTATCTCAATGAAACTCGTGTACTTTTAGAGTATGATATTCCTATGAATGAGATAGTAATGGATTTTTATGATAAGTTAAAATCTACTACAAAAGGGTACGCAAGTTTTGATTATGAACCTATAGGTTTTAGAGTAGGGGATTTGGTAAAACTAGATATTCGTGTAGCTGGAGATATAGTTGATTCTCTATCTATTATTGTGCCTCGTGATAAAGCTCGTACTCGTGGACTTGCATTTGTTGCACAGCTAAAAGAGCTTATACCTCGACAACTTTTTGAAGTAGCTATCCAAGCTAGTATTGGAAATGATGTTATAGCTCGTTCAAATGTAAAATCTATGGGTAAAAATGTTACTGCAAAGTGTTATGGTGGTGATATTACACGTAAACGTAAACTTTTGGAGAAACAAAAAGCAGGGAAGAAACGTATGAAGTCTATAGGTAAAGTTCAAGTGCCACAAGAGGCATTTATGGCAGTATTGAAGTTGGATAGTTAATTATGATAGTTATACCTGTTAAAAGTGATGAAAAAACTATAGCAAATGGGTTTAGAAAAGCACCTATGTTTGTCTTTATAGACCCTAAAAGTGGAATCTTAGTACAAGAGAACCATTTTAAAGCAGATAAATCTACACTATTTTTTGAAAATTTTAAAAAATATGATGTAGATAAATTATATGTAAAATCTTTAGGTTACAAAACTTATTTAAAGCTAAAAAAGTTGAATATAGATCTATATCTTATTTCAGAAGATATAGAGTTCTATACTCATATAAATCCAGATGAACTTATATTGATTACCGATGAGAATGCAAAGCATTACTGTACTATGGGTCATCACAATAAAGATAAGTTTAACTAATGGGCATAGCACTACACATACATATCTTGGCAGCTATCTCTTGGATAGGTGGTTCTATTTTTATGTTTGTACTTGGTGTAAGTATGAGAGATAAAGAGGCTCAAAAGTCAGTATATCCTCATATTGGACCAATATTTGGTTACTTTGAGTTGGTAGCACTTGTTTTTTTACTTTTAAGTGGTACATATATGATTGTAGGTGATGGATTGATAAAGCTTCTATTTACACAAGATAACTCTACGCTAATAGATGCTTTACGTACAAAACTTTTGATAGTTTTGGTTTTACTTATGGTAACAGTTGTACACTTTTTTATAGCTCTTAAAACAAATAATGTAGAGCGTACACCACTACAACATTTTATATCAAGAGCATCATCTATGCTTATCTTCTTTCTAAATCTTTTTGTATTACACTATGCAATGGTAATTAGAAATATACTATAACTCATAAATGCGTTGTTACTCTTGTGCCAAATTGAGTTTTTCCATAATATGTAAAGAGTGTAGAGAGAGTATATTTGTCCCCAATACATCTACTAGAGAGATTGGTACTTTAGATGTTATCTCTTTTTATAAATATAAAACAGTTGAACCACTACTTCTTACCAAACATAAACCAGAGGGATATCGTATCTATAAGGCATTGGCAGATATGATATTGAAGCCTTTTATGGAGGAGTTTGTGGAAAATGATATAGGAGATGTATATATTATAGGAGTAGATGAATATGTAAAAAGTGGCTATTCGCATGTAGCAATACTTACTGAATCTATGAAAACTAAAACTTCAAAACCTCTACACTCATCACTCTTAGCAGAAAATAGAGTAAACTACTCAGGAAAAGATTTGCAGTTTAGATTAACTAATCCTCGCAATTTTAGATACACTGGCAAAAAAGATATAGATGCTATCTTGGTAGATGACATTATAACTACAGGCATAACACTACAAGAGGCTCATAAAGTTCTATCTAACAATGGAGTAAATGTACTTTTCGCACTCACTTTGGCTGATGTCGATGAATAAGATTACATCCTCTCTCCTATTAGCTCAGAACATAGATCAAAACGATTATGTGTCATTAGATGTACTTTTCCATGCTCTTGCATAATTTCATCAAAAATCTTTTTAGAGATATTGAAACCAACTTCACGCTCTTTCTCTACACCGTCCATAGAGGCTAAGTTCATCTCATCTATAATATCTTTAGGTACTTTTATACCTGGTACTTTATCGTCAATGAAATTTGCAGTTCTAGCTGATACTATAGGGAATTGACCTAAAACAAGATGAGCCTCTTTTGCTGTATCTCTTATGCTAACTTCTTTTGCCTCTTTAAAAATGGACAATAACTCTTTGGCATTGTCTAAATTATATACAGGTTGAGTTATGATGGCTCTAGCTCCATAGTTTAGCTTTTTTATCATACGTTTTTTAATGCTATTCATATCTTTTGCATATGAGTTACTTACAGCAAAAGGATAGATGGGTTTTGGTGCAGGGTTTAGAGCTTTGTTGCTATAGTCCACACCTTTGTTGAGGTGATGAATGATACTTAGGAGTAATGTAGAGTCACGTTCAAGAACTCCTTTAACATCAGGTTGGTCAGATAACTTTGCTGGGTCACCAGTAAGAGCTAGAATACATCTTAGATTAAAATCATTGGCTCCAAGTAGGCTTGATTGTAGTGAGAGTTTATTTTTATCTCTCATACTCATCGTAGCAATAACAGGCTTACCCAATGTCTGTTGTATCTTTATAGCAGATAAAACACCAGACATTTTTAGCTTTGCTAGGGGGTTATCTGTACAAGAAAAACCTGTTACTTTATCTTGTAAATCATACTTTTTTATATCTTCAATAATTGTATCTATAGAAGCACCATGAGGTGGGTTTACTTCAACAGTAATAAACTCTTTTTCAAGGCAAAGAACATCACAAAATTTTTCAAACATATTAAATTCTCTTTTTTATTTTATTGGTTATAATTCTATCAAAATTATACATAGAGGTACGCATATGTCTAAACTAGCAGTCTTTGACTTTGACTCAACACTTATGGACGGAGAGACCATTGACTTTTTTGCAGAAGTTCTTGGCTTAAAAGAGAAAATAGTAGCCATCACCAATAGAGCAATGGCAGGAGAGTTAGACTTCTATACCTCTTTGGTAGAGCGTGTATCTTTGCTTAAAGGTTTACCTAAAACAAAAGTAGAAGAGATTTGTAAAAATCTACCAGTTATGAATGGAGCAAAAGAGGTTGTAGAAGGACTTCAGGCACAAGGATACATTGTTGTGTGCTTTTCTGGAGGATTTAGAGAGGCAACAGAGCCGTTTTGTAAAAAACTTGGTATTAGTGCAGATTTTTCTAACTTTCTTCATAGTGAAGATGGAGTACTTACAGGTGCTGTAGGTGGGGAGATGATGTACTCAGATGCTAAAGGCGATATGATAGTACGTCTTCAAAATTTATTGGATATAGATAGAAAAGATACACTTGTAGTAGGAGATGGAGCCAATGACCTTAGTATGTTTGCCTATGCCGATACAAGAGTAGCATTTTGTGGTAAATCTATCTTAAAAGAGGCAGCAACACATTGTATTGATATTAAAGATTTAAGAGAAGTTCTTAAGGTTATTGAGTAGATATTTTAGACTCTTTTAAATATTGTTTTCAACCCCTCCTAACCAACCTTTGGATATAATCAATAAATTATATATGAAGGCTTACTTTGACTAAACGTGTATTGGTAAAATTTTCTGGTGAAGCTTTGGCAGGTAAAGAGGGATATGGTATTGATACTAAAATCCTTAACTTTATAGCTAGTGAGATAAAAGAACTTGTAGATAATGGCATAGAAGTTGGCATAGTTGTTGGTGGTGGAAATATTATTCGTGGTGTTACTGCTGCAGCTGATGGTATCATCAAGAGAACTTCTGGTGATTATATGGGTATGTTGGCAACTGTTATTAATGGTGTTGCTATACAAGAGGCATGTGAACATTGTGGTCTTGATGCAAGACTTCAATCGGCTATAGATATGCAAGAGATAGGAGAATCTTTTATCGTTCGTCGTGCTAAACGTCATTTAGAGAAAGGTAGAGTTGTTGTTTTTGCTGGTGGTACTGGTAATCCTTACTTTACAACAGATACAGCAGCAACACTTAGAGCTTCTGAGATAAATGCCGATTTACTCATAAAAGCAACAAAAGTAGATGGTGTATATGATAAAGATCCAAATAAATTTGATGACGCTGTTAAACTTGATACATTAACTTATGATCAAGCATTAACAGACCATATTAAAGTTATGGACGATACTTCAATAGCTTTAGCTAAAGAGAACAGCTTACCAATAGTTGTATGTAATATGTTTGAAAAAGGTAATCTACTAGCTATTATCAAAGGTGATATGAGCCTTTGTTCTATCGTAAAATAAAATAAATAGATTTTAAAGGAAAAATATGAGAACAGAACAGTTAACAGCAAAAGCATTGGAAAGATTGGATTTTGATAAATATCTTTTAGCAAATGCTATAGGAAAAAGAGCAGAAGCACTTTCAAGTGGAGAGTCATCTCTATTGGATATAGATACATCAGATATGAAATTTACAGATATTGCACTTCAAGAGATAGCTGAAGGTAAATTAATTGTAAGTTTGGATAACTAATTAATTAAAGGCTCTTTTATGGAAGTTTTTCTAGACAAGGCTAAAAATATAAATACCATAGAGGATGCTGAAGCTCTTCTTTGGAGTAAGATAGCATCTCCTCTACCTCTGACTAAACAAGCATTTGAACTTGCTACTAAAGCTCATGATGGTCAGAAGCGTAAAAGTGGTGAACCTTATATAATCCACCCTATACTTGTAGCAGCAATTACAGCTAAAATCTCAAATGATGAAACAATGGTACAAGTTGCATTACTTCATGATGTAGTAGAAGATACAGATTTTACCTCAGAAGAGTTAAGAGATATATTTGGTGATGATGTAGCTCATTTAGTTGATGGATTGACAAAAATTGTAGAGATCCGTGATGAAGAGCTTGTAGGCACTTCAAATGAGAAGCTTATAGGTTCAGCACTTACTTTTAGAAAAATGCTTATAGCCTCAATCAAAGATGTAAGAGTATTGGTTATAAAACTATGTGATAGGCTTCACAATATGCTAACTCTTGATGCATTAAGAGCAGATAAGCAAAAACGTATAGCTGAAGAGACTTTAGTAGTCTATGCACCTATTGCTCATAGATTGGGTATATCTCGCTTAAAAAATTATCTTGAAGATTTGAGTTTTAAATATATATATCCTAATGATTATGCAAAGATAGATAACTATATGAACTCAAATGTACAAAATCTACAGGTAAAACTTAACGGATTTATACAAACTATTAAGAAGTATATGCTTCAAAATGGTTTTGATGAAGATGAATTTAATGTAGAAGGAAGAGTTAAACACTACTACTCCATCTATATGAAGATGCAAAGAAAAGGTGTTAGTATAGAGGAAGTTCTTGATTTGTTGGCTGTACGTGTTATAGTTAGAGAGCCTATAGAGTGCTATAGAGTTTTAGGTATTATGCATCTTAGTTTTATACCATTGATTTCACGTTTTAAAGACTATGTTGCAGTTCCTAAAGAGAATGGATATAAGACTATTCATACAACACTTTTTAGTAAAGATGGTATCTTGGAAGCTCAAATACGTACAGAAGAGATGCATAGACTAGCAGAGTATGGTGTAGCAGCTCACTGGAAGTATAAAGGTGGAACAGATAGTGTAAATCTTCAGTGGCTTGAGTCACTTCATTATCAAAATGAGTCAGTTGAAGAGTTTTATGAACTTGCTAAGTCTGACCTATTTGCAGAAGATATTACCGTATTTTCTCCAAAAGGTGATTACTATACTTTACCTAAAGACTCTACAGCATTAGACTTTGCCTATGCTGTTCACTCTGAAGTGGGAAGTAATGCCATAGATGCATTAGTCAATAAGCGTAATAGTTCACTACTTACAATACTTAAAAATGGTGATATTGTAAAGATTATCAAAGATGATAAAATACATCTTCACTGCTCTTGGATAGATTCTGTTAAGACCTCAAAAGCTCAAGATGGCATACGCTCAGCTTGTCGTACAAGAGTAAGAAAGACCGATACTTTAAGTGCATACAATATATTATCTGCACTCTTTAATCAAAAAAGTAGTGATATTAAGTTGCTTATTGAGCAGTTAAATTTACAAAATAGTATCTATAAATTACCTCTTCAAGTAGATTATTTTAAAGAGGTTATACATAAACTTGCTACATATACTGGGACAAAAGAGGTACGATTTTGGGAGATCCTAAAAAAGGGTTACAAACAGCCTCATATAAAAGAGTTGGAGCATTTTAAATTTTTTACAAATAGACATTTAGATGGTGTAGAGTTTGACTACTGTTGTCACCCTAAAGTTGGAGATAAGATAGTTGCATTTTATAAAGATGGTAAGGCTATCATACATCATAAACTTTGTAAAAAAGCCTATAGTAAGATTTTAGAAAATGAAGAGATGCTTTATGTGAGTTGGGCTGGTTCTAAATTATCTAAATATAGATTGACTATAAGTTTACAAAACAGAAAAGGTGTTTTAGCTGATTTACTAAATAAATTATCAGATTTTAATCTCAATATTTTAAGCATAGAGCTTGGTATTCATAGCTCTGAAGAGGCTGAATATTGTCAAATAGATGTTGAAACTTCAGAGACAAATAAACAGATTTTAGAAGATAAAATTAGTAAGAAAATCAAACTTATAGAGATAATAAGTTTAGATGATGCATATAATAAATAGGAAAGTAAGTATATGATAAAAGAGGCATTAGAAGAGATAAGCAGAGGTACAGCAGAGATTATAGATATTGAGGCGATTGAGAAGCTTTTAATAAAGTATTATGAAGATGGTACTACCTATACTGTTAAAGCAGGTTTTGACCCTACAGCTCCCGATTTACATCTTGGGCATACTGTACTTTTACAGAAATTGGCAATATTTCAGAAGTTTGGTGGGCGTGTACAGTTTCTTATAGGTGATTTTACTGCTATGATTGGAGATCCAACAGGTAAAAGTGCAACACGTAAAGTATTGACTAAAGATGATATTATTAAAAATATTACATCTTACACTAAACAGGCATTTAAGATACTTGATGAGAATAAAACAACCATTGTTTACAATAATGATTGGCTTGAAAAACTTGGAGCTGGTGGTATGTTACAGTTGGCATCTAACTTAACAGTAGCTAGAATGTTAGAACGTGATGATTTCTCAAAACGTTATGCGTCCAATACACCTATAGCAGTGAGTGAGTTTATATATCCTCTTCTACAAGGGTATGACTCTGTACATCTTGAAAGCGATATTGAGATAGGTGGAACTGACCAGAAGTTTAATCTTCTTATGGGAAGACAACTTCAAAAAGCTTATGGACTTAAGAAGCAACAAGCTGTTATGATGATGCCTATTTTAGAGGGACTTGATGGTGTTCAAAAGATGTCTAAATCTTTAGGAAATTACATTGGAGTAACTGAAGAACCTAAAAATATATATGGTAAAGTACTCTCTATATCGGATGATTTGATGTGGCGTTACTATGAGTTGCTTAGTGAAAAATCTTTAAGTGATATAGAACAACTTAAAAAAGATGTATCAACTCGTACTGTTCACCCTAAGATAGCTAAAGAAAATTTAGCTTTGGAGATAACTACAAGATTTCATAATGAAGAGTTGGCTAAACTAGCCAAAGAGGAGTTTAACTCTGTATTTAAAGGGAAAAATATACCTACAGATATGGCAGAATTTGAGATGCAAGATGGTATTTGGATATGTCAAGCGTTAGTAGATGCTAAATTAGAACCATCTACATCTCAAGCAAGACGTGATATTAAGCAAAATGCTGTAAGCATTGACCAAAAAAAGATAAATGATGAAAAATTAAATCTTGAAGCTGGTGAATATATCTTGCAAGTAGGTAAAAAAAGATTTGCAAAAGTAAAGGTAAAGTAATGGAATTTAAATCTTTCAATATTGGTAAATATAAGATAGAAAAACCTATCGTTCAAGGTGGTATGGGTGTAGGTATATCATGGGATCAACTTGCAGGAAATGTTAGTAAAGAGGGTGGACTTGGTGTTATTTCGGCTGTTGGTACAGGAGTTTATAAAAAAAGAGCTTATGTTGAAAAGACAGTTGGAGCTGAAAAAAGACCTTTAGATGCTATCAACTTTTACTCTTATCCTGCACTTAAAAAGATATTTGAAAATGCTAGAGAGATTTGTGGCGATGCACCATTGGCAGTCAATGTTTTATATGCACAAAATGATTATGATAGAGTAGTCGCAGATGCTTGTAAAGCTGGTGCTGATATTGTTATAACTGGAGCAGGACTTCCATTGACTATGCCCGAAGCAGCAAAAGATTATCCTGATGTTGCACTTGTTCCTATTGTCTCAACTGCAAAAGCATTACGCATTTTATGTCGTCGTTGGAAAAAAACACACGATAGACTTCCTGATGCAGTTATCGTTGAAGGACCACTCTCAGGTGGACATCAAGGGTTCAAATATGATGAGTGTTTTTTAGAAGAGAATCAGCTTGAAAATATCTTGCCACCAGTTATAGAAGAGGCTAAAAATTGGGGTTCTATGCCAGTAATAGCAGCTGGTGGTGTATGGGATCATGATGATATTGTAAAAATGTTAGAACTTGGAGCAGATGCTGTTCAGATGGGAACACGATTTATAGGTACAGTTGAGTGTGATGCAAGTGATGTAATGAAAAATATTATTTTAAATTCTAATGAAGATGATATAAAACTCTTTAAATCGCCAGTAGGTTATCCTGCACGTGGAGTAAAGACACAACTTCATAGAGATATAGAAAAAGGAACAGCTCCAAAAGTAGCATGTATATCTAACTGTGTTGCTCCATGTAAGCGTGGGGAAGAGGCAAAAATAGTTGGTTATTGTATTGCCGATAGATTAAGTGATGCTTATGATGGCATAGCTGAAACAGGTCTATTTTTTACGGGTGCAAATGGTTATAAACTTAAAGAGATTATTAGTGTTAAAGAGCTTATTGGTAAGCTTATGTATGGAGAAGGTAAATAGCACAATGTTTAGCAGAGTATTTTTTCTAATATTATTGGCAAATACACTGCTTTTCTCAAGTGTAAATATAGTACAAAAAGCACTTATTATAAAAGGTGAACTCAATCTTTTTTTTATCAATAAGTTTTCTTCAAGAAATGTAAGACATTTTACACTATCTAATCCTCATAGAGAGATTTATGATTTTAAAAATACACAACTTGCACATGTAAGAGTGCCTTTAGGTCTTGGTAAATATATACGTATGGCACAATATCAAAAAGATGTTGTTAGAGTTGTTGTTATTCCACAAAATAATATATATAAACCTCTTGGTTATCAGCCTTTTTTTTCTAGTAAAAAATACAATATATCTCTACCTGAATTAATAGATATAAAACCAAATAGCTATATAGTTAAAAGTAAACAAATACCTAAAAAAGCTAAAAAAGTATATTTTAAAAGAGTTGTAGAAAAACATCATTATAGTTATAATCATAAAAATGATGTTATTGTTATAGACCCAGGGCATGGTGGACATGATAGTGGTGCTGTTGGTGGTAGAAAATATGAAAAAACTTTGGTATTGCAGGTTGCTAAACGTGTAGCAAGATATTTAAGAAATTTAGGTTATCCTGTTTATATGACTAGAAGAGATGACCGTTTTTTAAAGCTTTCTCAGCGTACACATATTGCAGATAGGAAAAAAGCAGTAGTTTTTATCTCTATTCATGCAAACTCTGTACCTAAACGTAAACGAAATATAGCACATGGAATAGAGACTTTTTTTCTTCAAAATACAAGAGATGCAAAATCTCAGCGTGTAGCTGTAAGAGAAAATAGAGCAGTACTTAGAGGGACTACAAGATTGAGTAGGAATGTTATTATAGACTCTGTTTTAACTGGACCAAAGATAGTAGAATCAAATAAATTGGCTATTGATGTTCAAAGACATATGATATATGAATTGAAAAAAAAATATAGTTGGGTTAAAGACAGTGGTGTAAGACATGCACCATTTTGGGTACTTGTTGGTGCTAGTCGACCATCAATACTTGTAGAATTGGGTTATATATCGAATCCAAGAGAACGTAAAAGGCTATTTACTCCAACTTATCAAGCATTACAAGCAAAAGGTATCGCTTATGGGATAGATAGTTATTTATCAAATAGAAAAAAAGAGATAGATATACAATAAAATTGATAATTTATGTATGAGTATAGAAGAGTAGAGATAAATCTCTAACTTCTATTTATAATTTAGAATTATTTATAGTTTTTGATAGCTTTTTCAAGTATCTTAGTCGCTTCTGCTTTATCTTTAAACCCTGCTACTTTTACCCATTTGTTTGGTTCAAGCATTTTGTATGTTTCAAAAAAGTTTTTGATACGATTTAGTGTAGCTTCTGGAATATCACCTAAATCTTGAATATTTGCATAAGTTGGGTCAATTTTTTCAGTAGGAACTGCAAGAAGTTTTTCATCTCCACCTGACTCATCTTCTGTCATAAGAACACCAACTAAACGACATTTGATGTATGAACCTGCTTGAAGTGTGTAGTCACAAAGTACCAAGATATCTGCTGGATCACCATCATCAGAAAGTGTATTTGCTACAAAACCGTAGTTCGCTGGGTAGTGAACTGCTGAGTATAGAACTCTATCTACTTCTACTGCACCAGAATCTTTATCTATCTCATATTTTATGTTTGAATTGAGTGGTACTTCAATAATAGCTTTTACTGCATCAGGACAATCGCCGTATCCAATTTTTGTAATATCCATAAAGGTATCTCCATTTGGTTAAATTTTATAAAATAGTATCATAAAGTCTATAAATATCTCATCATTTATCTTCAAGAGAGTAGGGAATATTTGCTTTTTTAACTACATCTACATACATTTCAAATGCCTCTTTTGCCAAATCATCATTATCACTAGCTACAGATATGCTAACTTCCCAGCCATTTTTAGCTATTTTGGGTAATGAAGAGAACTCAACTTCTTTAGGCATATGGTTCATAACATCTATAAATAGATTCTCTTTACATTTTGCTGTAAGTGTATATCTGTAGGTCTCTTTTTTTTCTGGAATAATTTTTTCTAAAATTTTAGTTACCATAGGGTGACTCATTTGAGGAAAACCTGGCATAAAAAAGTAACGATCATCAAGATAAAATGCTGGCATATTATTGACAGGGTTATCTAAAAGTTTTGCTCCTTTTGGAAGTTCTGCCATCTTGATAGGGTGAGGGTAAGCATCTTTACCTAATGTCTCTTCTATGATATGTTTAGCCTCTTGATGAGTGTTTAGTTCACCATTACGCAATGCTATAGATGCACATTTACGTGTATGGTCATCAGGAGTTGAGCCTATACCTCCAAAACTAAATAAGATAGGATTTGGTTGAGATGCTATAAATTTAATAGTTTGGACAATAAGAGCTGGGTCATCTTCTATGATAAAAGAGCCACTAAGTTTATGACCTTTAGTTGCTAGTATTTTAGTAACGAAGTCAAAGTGAGCATCATCTCTACGACGGTTAAGTATCTCTGTGCCTATAATAAGAGCAAAGAAATTAGGAGGATTTTTCATACAAATTCTTTTATTTTTATTTTTTACTATTATATATAATATCAATTAAATTAAATTTAAGTCATTTAAATAGATGAAATCTTTTCTATTTAAGCTCATTAATTTCATATCATAAACCATCGCAGTAGAAGCAATTATAGCTTCTGTCATATTCATATTATGAGATAAATTATACTCTTTCAATAATGATGTTGCCAATTTTATAATCTCATTATGACTTTTTAAAATTTTAAAATCAGAAATATTTTTTATAATAAAATTTAAATCACTTTTACTTTTCGCACTTTGATATAGTTCCATTAGAATAATATCATTGATAAAAAGTTCTTCAAAATGATAAGGTTCAATAAATGATTTATTTCCCTTCAAATATTCTATTAAAATATTGGTATCAAGAAGTATCATCTATATGAATCCTCTCTTAACTCTTTTCCAAAAGTAACTGAATCTGTAATATGTTTAAATGGATTACTCATTTCTATATTATTATCATCAGTAGATAATTTATAGTAGTTTTCCATTGGATTTAACTTTTTATATTTAAAAGTTGGTTTTTTATCTTTATGAGAATAGTCATCTATAACTTTTCTATTTTCTTGAAGAAAAGAGAAGATAAACTCCATAAATCTCTCTTGATTAGAGTGAAATTTTGTTTCAAAGATTTTTTTCATTTCATTATTGTTGATTTGTAGTTGTAACATTTTCTACTCCTTTTAATTTAACAAATTAAATTAATTATATCATAAGTATAATCAATATTATCTCCTAACTTATATCTAAAACGAATAGGATATATTCTAAAACCTAATCAAACGAATTTTACGATAAAATACTTATAATAATTTAACTAGGAATAACTATGTCTAAAAAAATTGCTTCAGCTCGTATATCTACTAAGAGTTCTAAGTTACTTCAAGAACTTAATAACTCATTACCATTTGATAAAGTACTTTATCGTGAGGATATTGAGGGGTCACGCGCACATGCCTATATGCTTTGTGAACAGGGTATCATATCTAAAGAGGACTATGAACAGATAGAGTCAGGTCTATATGAAATCTTAGGTGAAGTAGAGTCAGGTATATTTAAACTTGATGGTGATGATGAAGATATCCATATGGCTATAGAGGTTAGACTTACTGAAAAAGTTGGTGATGCAGGTAAACGTCTTCATACTGCTAGAAG
Source organism: Sulfurovum sp. (assembly GCA_027045015.1). Lineage (GTDB taxonomy): Bacteria > Campylobacterota > Campylobacteria > Campylobacterales > Sulfurovaceae > Sulfurovum. The sequence goes on along the minus strand of JALUBF010000039.1, from coordinate 69,159 downwards.
TCGTAACGACCAAGTGGCACTAGACTTTAGACTATATGTACAAAATAGTACCAAAAACATCTCTGAACTACTTTTAGAAAATATCGAAACATTAGTAAATGTAGCAGAAAAAAATGCAGATACTATACTTCCTGGTATGACACATTTACAGCATGCACAGCCTATAAACTTTGGTTACCATATGTTGGCTTATGCAAGTATGTTTAAACGCGACTATGAGCGTTTTATGAGTTCTTTTGAACGCAATAACTATAGTCCCATAGGCTGTGCAGCATTGGCTGGTACACCACACCCTATAAACCGTCAAACAACATCAGATAAGTTGGGATTTAACGCTCCTACTCTTAACTGTCTTGATACAGTTAGTGACCGTGATTTTGCTTTAGAGATACTTTTTAATATCTCTACTATGATGATGCATATGAGTCGTTTGAGTGAAGAGCTTATCTTATGGTCATCTGCTGAATTTAAATGGATAACATTGAGTGATAGACATGCTACAGGTAGCTCCATTATGCCACAGAAAAAAAACCCTGATATTCCAGAGCTTCTTCGTGGTAAAACAGGACGAGTAAATGGTAACTTGGTAGCACTACTTACTGTAATGAAAGGTTTACCACTTGCTTACAATAAAGATATGCAAGAGGACAAAGAGGGTGTCTTTGACTCTGTACGTACAGCGATACTTAGCCTTCAGGTTTTAGAAGAGATGATAGCAGATATGAGAGTAAACAAAGAGGCGATGGAGCGTGCATGTATGGTAGGACATTTAAGTGCTACGGACTTGGCAGACTACCTCGTAAAAGAGAAGGGCTTACCTTTTCGTGATGCCTACCACATCACAGGAAATGTAGTAAACCTAGCAGAAGAGAAAGGCTTGGACATCTCTGAACTTAGCTTGGCAGAGTTACAGAGCATAGATGCACGCATCGGTGAGGGTGTAGTAGCATTGTTGGACAATCGAGCTTCTATGAATGCCCGTCAATCTGAAGGTGGTACGGCTACTGTTAGGACGCTTGAACAGGTAGAGAGTTTGAAGGCTTGGCTTGGTAAAGAAAAATAGGTTTAATAATTGGTATATATTACCAATCACAATACGGATGCTTTACAAGATTTGAATTAAAATACCTAATATCATCAGTGACCTCTTTGGTCACCCAGTTTGGTAGTTTGAAAGCTTCATCTTCACTATCTAACTCTACTTCTGCTACAATTAAACCTTTATTTCTTCCCTCAAAAATATCAACTTCCCATATATGCCCTTCATATTTTACTAAATATCGTGTTTTTTCTACAAGAGAGCTTTGACAAAGAGCTTCTAGCATGTCGTTGGCATCTTGCAGTGGGATAGGGTATTCAAACTCCAGACGTGAAGCTCCTCTATTTTTACCTTTTATGGTAAGAAAAGCATCTTTATTACGTATGCGTACTCTAACTGTAGTGTAGTCTTCTGTTTGTATGTAGCCTTGTTTGATGGTATAACCATTAGTTAGAGGTGGTAGTTTGTTTATGTCTATGATAAATTTACGTTCTATTTCTATTCCCATAGATTACCTTATTGTTTTGATATATTATATCATTTTTGGATTTTGATTTTAATATTTGGGTATAATTTTAAAAATTTAATTAATGATGGAATAGATATATGATACAACTTACAAATCTCTCTAAAAGCTTTGGTGGACAGACACTTTTTAATGATGTAAATTTTAAGATGCAATCTGGGCAGAAGATAGGATTTGTAGGACGTAATGGGTCTGGTAAATCTACACTTTTCAAGATGATATTGGGTGAAGAGAGTCACGATAGTGGAAGCATAAGCATACCTAAAAATTATCGTATAGGAGCGCTTAAACAACATCTTGTTTTTACAGAGCCTACAGTGCGTGAAGAGTGTGCTTTGGTATTACCCGAAGATGAGCAGTGGAATTTCTATAAGATAGAGAAACTTCTATTTGGACTTGGATTTTCTGAAGCTGATTTAGATAAAGACCCATTGAGCTTTTCTGGAGGGTATCAGATACGCATCAATCTTGTAAAACTCTTGGCTACTGAACCAAATATGCTATTGCTTGATGAGCCTACTAACTATCTTGATATTATATCTCTTAGATGGCTTCGAGGTTTCATAAAAGAGTTTGATGGTGAAGTTATACTTATCACACACGATAGAGATTTTATGGACTCTGTAACTACTCATACAATGGGTGTACAGCGTAAAGGGTTGCATATAGTAAGTGGTGATAGCCATAAGTATTATGGTACGTTAGAGTTGGCAGATGAAACATATGAAAAGACTAAAGCCAACCAAGATAAAAAGCGTAAAGAGTTAGAGGAGTTTGTTGCTCGTAATAAGGCTAGAGCCTCAACAGCTGCACTTGCCCAGTCTAAACAAAAAGAGTTAGATAAGATGGAGGAGATGGATGATTTGCTAACAGATACAAATCTATCTTTTAACTTTAATTATAAAGATACACCTGCAAAGATACTATTTCGTGCCAATGGATTGGGGTTTGGATATAACCCTGATGAGCCACTTTTTCAAAATATCACATTTGCTATGGAAAAAGGTAAGCGTATCGCTATCATTGGAAAGAATGGTAAGGGTAAATCTACTCTTCTTAACTATATAGCTGGAGAGATGAAAGAGCAACAAGGTAGTTTGGAGTTTCACCCATCTACAGAGTTTGCACACTTTGGACAGACAAACATAGAGCGTCTCAATACACAAGTAACTATAGTAGAAGAGATAGCTTCTATGAGTAAAGATGTTGGTATCCCTCAAGCACGTAATATAGCAGGGCGTATGATGTTTTCTGGTGAACTAGGCGATAAGAAGATAGAGGTTCTATCTGGTGGTGAGAGAAGTAGGGTAATGTTGGGTAAGATTATAGCTACACCTACTAACTTACTATTTCTTGATGAACCTACAAACCACTTAGATATGCAATCTATAGAGGCACTAGCAGATGCCATAGATGCTTTTGATAGTTCACTCATTATGGTAACACACTCAGAGATGTTGTTACATAGACTAGCAGATGCACTTATCATCTTTCATAATGGTGGAGCAGAGTATTTTGATGGAACATATGCTGACTTTTTAGAGAAGATAGGCTGGGAAGAGGAAGAGGGTAATGTGAAGTCTAAAAAGAAGAAGCCAAAGATAGATTATAAAGAGAGAAAACGACTTCGTAAGATAGTAACTAAAGAGCGAAATGAAGAGCGTAAGTCTTTTGTAAAAGAGATAAAAGAGTCTGAAGAGAAGATAGAGAAGCTTGAACTTGAGATGGCTAAAAAAAATAAAATCTTAACAGAGGCTTCAAATAAAGGTGACAATAGTGCTATTATGGAGTACTCAAAAGAGGTTGGTTTATTGCAACAGCAGATAGATGAATTGTTTGAAAAGTTAGAGTTGGCAACAGAAGCAGATGAAGAGATTGTTGCAAAGTATGAGTTAAAGTTAAGAGAGATTGATGAGTAGTTTTATAAAAATAGTTCAGGAAATAAATTTAAACAAGGAAAAATAATGCACGAACAAACATTAGCTATACACGCAGGATATGAAAAAGATGCGATGGGGACTATGGCTGTTCCTATATATATGAGTACTGCTTATGAGTTTAAAGATACTAAACATGCAGCTGATCTTTTTGCTCTTAAGGAGTTAGGAAATATATATACACGTTTGATGAATCCTACAACAGATGTTTTTGAGAAGCGTTTTGCTTCACTTGAAGGAGGGGTAGCTGCCATAGGGACTGCTTCGGGAATGGCTGGTATTTTTTATGCTATTGCCAATGTAGCTGAAGCAGGAGATAACATAATTGTGGCAAAGCAAGTTTATGGTGGAACTACTACATTAACAGGACATACCATCAAACGTTTTGGTATAGAGACTCGTTATTTTGATGTATGTAATCCTAGTGAGATAGAAGCTTTAGTAGATGATAGAACAAAGATTATACTTTTTGAGAGCATAACCAATCCTAGTATTGATGTGGCAGATATAGAAGAGATTGTACAAATAGCTAAAAAATACAATATTATAACTTGTGTAGATAATACTGTAGCAACTTCTGTACTTTGTAAACCTCTCTCTTATGGTGTAGATTTGGTAGTACATAGTACTAGCAAATATACAACAGGGCAGGGTCTTGCACTTGGAGGTATTATTGTAGAGCGTGAGAACTTGGTAGAGAAGATTAAAGGTAATGCACGTTATGAACACTTTAATACTCCTGATGAGAGCTATCATGGACTTATATATAGTGATTTGCCTATGCCTCTTTTTACTCTGAGAGTTCGTTTGGCATTACTTCGTGATTTAGGAGGAACACCTAGTCCATTTAATTCTTGGTTACACATACAAGGTCTTGAGACTTTGCCACTTCGTATGAGACAACATTCAGACTCTGCACTTGCCATAGCTGAGTTTTTGGAGTCACATCCTAAAGTAAAAAAGGTAAATTATCCAGCATTAAAATCAAGTAAACAGTATAAATTATCTCAAAAATATTTTAAAAATGGTATGGCTAGTGGTTTACTCTCTTTTGAGGTTGAGAGTAAGGAAGAGGCACAGAGTATAGCTGATGCTACTGAGATTTTTTCTGTTGTAACAAACATCGGTGATAGCAAATCTATCATTACTCACCCAGCTAGTACAACACATCAACAACTTTCAGATAAAGAGTTAGAAGATGCAGGTGTCCCTGCTGGACTTATACGTCTTAGTGTTGGTTTGGAAGATACTCAAGATTTGATTGATGACTTGAAGAGGGCTTTAGGATAATATATAGGGTGTAGCACTATAACACCCTACCTACAAAGTTTAAATATGATAAAATATTAATATCAATAAATTTAAGTGAAAAAGTAGTCTATGAAAATCGAAACCAAAACAGCCCATTTTAGCTCACCTTTATATCTTGAAAGTGGACGTATTTTAGAGCCTTATCAAATAGCCTATGAGAGTTATGGTGAGTTAAATGAAGATAAATCAAATGTTATCTTAATATGTCATGCTCTCTCTGGTTCTCATCATGCTGCTGGGGTATATGAAGGTGAACGTAAAGCTGGTTGGTGGGACGGACTTATAGGAGATGGTAAGGCTATAGATACTTCTAAGTTTTTTGTCATATCTACTAATGTTGTTGGTTCTTGTTTTGGTAGTACTGGTCCTATGAGTATCAACTATACAACTCAAGCTCCTTATAGACTTAAATTTCCTGTAGTTACCATTAAAGATATGATTCGTGCGCAGATGCATTTACTTTCAGATCTTGGGATACATCATGTTAGAGCTATTGTTGGTGGTTCTATGGGAGGTATGCAGGCACTACAATTTGCTATTGATTATCCTAATTTTGCAGATGATATCATAGCTATGGCAGCTACTTATGCAACACGTCCATGGACTATAGCTTTTAATAAAGTAGCAGTAGAGGCTATACGTAGAGACCCACGTTTTAAAAATGGAAATTATGATAAAGATGCTTTTAGAAAAGATGGTTTAGATGGACTTGCTATTGGGCGTATAGCAGGACATATATCTTATCTTTCTCCAGATTCAATGGATAATAAATTTGGTCGTAATTATGTAAATAATGATGGGCTTTTTGAGCTTTTTGGGCGTTATGAAGTAGAGCGTTATATGGAGTACAATACTAATAACTTTTCACGTATATTTGACCCTTTATCTTACTTATATATAGTAAAAGCAATCAATACATTTAATCTAAGTCGTGGATATGACTCTTTGCATGATGCTATTAGTCGTATAAAGGCCAATTTGCATCTTATAAGTTTCTCTTCTGATTATCTGTTTTTTCCATCTGAGATGGAGCATATAGCTAAAATGATGCATAGAAATGGACAAAAGCATACATATCTGGAAGTAGATAGTGATTATGGACATGATGCTTTTTTAGTTGAGTTAGATAAATTTAAAGAGCATATTAAGGAGGTATTGAAATGAAAAATAATACTTTTGAAGAGAAGTTAAAAAACTCAAAAGAGTTACTCGAAAAGCTTATGAATCCTGATATAACATTAGAAGAGTCTGTAAAGCTTTATGAAGATGGATTGAAAAATATCAAAGATGCTCAAAAACTAATAGAAGATGCAAAAACAAAGATAAGCATAATAGAACAATCCAATCAAAATATGGAGAGTGAATAATGGCTAGAGAGTTAGTTGTTGGTACTCTACAGTTACCAACACTTGGAATGAATATAGATAGATGGATAGAGATTATAAAATATAAAGCTTTTTTAGATACTTTTTATATACTTGATACCAATAATGAGATAAAGTTGAACTTCTATGATGTCAAATGAGTATTTTAAACGACAAATAGAGCTTTGGGGCATAGATGTTCAGGAGAGCTTAGAGAGTAAAAGTATAGCTATTATAGGTGCTGGTGGTCTTGGCTGTACTCTTGCTATGGCATTAGGTAGTTCTGGTATAGGCAATATAGATATAGTGGATTTTGACATAGTATCTTTTCACAATATTCATAGACAAATAGCCTTTAGATTAAATGATGAAGGATATAATAAAGCTAAGGTTGTAGCAAAAGTTGTTGCTTCTAAAAATCCTTTTATTGATATATCAGCTTATGATATGAGTTTTGGTGATTTTAAAAAGTTAGGCAAGAGCTATGACCTTATACTTGATGCAACAGACAATCTATCTGTACGTAAAGAGATAGATACGTATGCAAAATCAAATAAAACTCCTTGGATATATGCTTCTGTAGAGGAGTTCAATGGACAAGTATGCTTTTTTGATGAGACAAGTTTTCAAGTATTTAATACATCTAACCATAAACCAGCTGGTATAGTAGCTCCAATGGTTATGCATATAGGTTCATTTCAGGCAAACTTGGCATTGAGATATTTAGCAGGATTGGCAGTAGATAAAGATATATTGTATTATATATATTTCAATAATAATGGTGAACTTATAACACAAAAATTTGGTATGCCAAAAATTTAAAAAATAGTGTTAAAATTACAAAAAGGATAAAAATGAAAAAATTAATTATATTAGCTAGTGCTTTATTATTTGTAGGGTGTACGCAAGAGACACAAAACTCTTTAAGTCGTTCACTACAAAATTGGACAGGTACAAATGGTGTACTTGATGTATATGCTGGAAATAAGTTGGTGCATAGATTTATTGATATAGACAAGATCTCTACAGCAAAAGGTACAACCGATGGGAAAGATAGACCATATAGATATGGATATGGTTATGATGATATTAATTTTAATTATAAAAAAGATAATGATGAGAAGAAAGTATATTTTGAGTTTTCAGACTATTCAACATCATATATTTTTTATGAAAGAAATACACATTAAGAGAGGATAATAATATGAAATTTATAGAGACAAAAGAAGCACCAGCTGCTATTGGTCCATATTCACAAGCTATAGAAGCAAATGGATTTATCTATACATCAGGTCAGATAGCTCTAAAAGCAGATGGAACTATGGAGACAAGAGATGTTGAACATCAGACTCATCAAGTAATGAAAAATCTATTTTATGTACTCGAATCAGCAGGAGCTCACTTTAATGATGTTGTAAAAACAACTATATATTTGGCAGATATGAATGACTTTGCAACGGTAAATAATGTATATGCTCATTATTTTGGAACACATAAACCAGCACGTAGTACTATAGCAGTAAAGAGCTTACCAAAAGATGCTTTGGTAGAGATAGAGTGTATAGCATTAGCAGGTGTAGATTATACTTTTTAGATATATATCTTCAAATAATAGTCATATTTCAAATTAGATTAAAATAGTTTTGGGTATAATCATAAACTTTTTAAAATACATAGAATAACAAAGGGTTTGCAATGTACGCAATCATTAAAGCAAGTGGTCAACAATTCAAAGTTCAAGAGGGAGATATTATCTGTTTTGATAATATGGGTCTTGAACCAAAATCAGCTGTAGAATTTAAAGAAGTTCTAGCATTAGATAATGGTGAATTAACTATAGGTACTCCTTTCGTAGAAGGTGCAGTAGTTAAAGGTGAAGTTATTAATGAAGGTAGAGATAAAAAAGTTATTATCTACAAAAAAAGAAGAAGAAAAGATTCAAAACTTAAACGTGGTTTCAGAAGAGACTTTACAAGAGTTAGAATTACTAAAATAGCGTAAATAATTAAAATAGGAGCATAGTATGGCACATAAGAAAGGTCAAGGATCCACTCAGAATAACCGTGATTCAGCTGGTCGTCGTTTAGGCGTAAAAAAATATGGTGGAGAATCAGTTATCCCTGGTAATATCATCGTTAGACAAAGAGGAACAAAAGTTCACCCAGGTAATGGTGTAGGTATGGGTAAAGATCATACTATCTTTGCAATGGTTGAAGGTGTTGTTAAATTTGACAATAAAAGCAGAAGTCAAAAGAAAGTTTCTGTAATACCTGCATAATCTTACTTATAGAAGGAACTCTCCTTCTATAATATTAAATTCCCATTTTTATCTATCTTTAGAAGATTTCTACATCTATTACGTCCTAGAAACCAACCTTTATTATAGTAATTATTATTTTTAAATAGGTAATGTATCTTTTGATATTTCCCTTTAGCTGTAGTACAACCATCAATAATACCATGTTTTAAATTTGGATTTAATACTTTACCAAAGTAGATACTACTATATGTAAAACCACCTTTTCTTTCAGGTATTTTGGCTGAACTACATCCTACAAATAAAAAAATAGTAGGGGAAATAATAAAATAGAATATTTTTTTGTTTTTTGTCATTATTTACCTTTTGTTAATATAGATAAAAATTATAGCAATAATTTCCTCAATTTAGATATAATTAGACAATTAATTTACTATTGGTATTTTTACCATAGTTTTCATATAAATAAAGGTTTGATATATGTTTGTAGATAGTGTAGAACTAATGATAAGTTCAGGTAAAGGTGGTGCAGGTTCCATCTCTTTTTGGACAGAAAAATTTGTAGCTAATGGTGGTCCAGATGGTGGAGATGGTGGACGTGGTGGTTCTGTATTTTTTAAAGTAGATAACAATACAGATACGCTATCAGCTTTACGTGGACGTAGACATATAAAAGCAGAAAATGGTCGTCCTGGAGAAGGACGTAAATGTTATGGACGAAAAGGTGTAGATACCATTATAACCGTACCTCCTGGAACTATAGTTGTAGATATGGAGACTGGTGAAGAGTTGCTTGATTTAGTTAATGAGGGTGATTTAGTACTTTTTTTAGATGGTGGTAAAGGTGGATTGGGAAATATGCACTTTAAATCTTCTAGCAATCAAAGACCAACTTATGCTCAACCAGGTTTACCAGGTATAACAAAGCAGGTACGTTTAGAGATGAAACTTATAGCAGATGTAGGTCTTGTAGGGTATCCAAATGTTGGTAAATCAACACTTATTTCAACTCTTTCAAATGCTAGACCACAAGTAGCAAATTATGAATTTACAACACTTACTCCTAAATTAGGAGTTGTTCATATTGGTGACTTTGACTCATTTATGATGGCAGATATTCCTGGTATCATAGAGGGTGCTAGTGATGGAAAAGGTCTTGGTTTGGAGTTTCTAAAACATATTGAGAGGACAAAAACTCTTTTACTTATGATTGATGCATCAAATTATAGAGATATGAAGTATCAGTATGAGACACTTCTTATTGAGTTACAACGATATTCTACGACTTTGGCAACACGCAAATATGCTGTTGCTATTACTAAAATAGATTCACTATCACAAGATGAAGTAAATGAATTGAGTAAAAAATTTTTATCCGATATTGGATTGGAAGCTAACGATATTTTATCTAAATACAAGGCTGATAACGCTTATGTAAGTTATGGATTTGAAACTGATTTTGGAGTAGAATTACCTCAAGATAAACCATTTTTTGTTCTTCCTATTTCATCTGTCGCACACCTCAATACAGAAGTATTACGTTATGCTATAGGTGATTTTATAAAAAATGTAAAAGAGGAACAAGAGGCATAGTATGGGTGTAAAGCGTATAGTTATCAAAGTTGGCTCTCATGTATTAACTGAAAATGGAGCTATTGCAAAAGAGCGTATATTTGCTCTAGTTGAACTTATATCTATGCTTCAATTATATAACTACCAAGTTATACTTGTAAGTTCTGGTGCTGTATCTGCTGGACATACACTTTTACCACTAGATAGAAATAGTGTAGCAAATAAACAGGCATTAGCAGCTATAGGGCAACCACTTTTACTAAAGATGTATCAAGAGAAGTTTGCAAAGTTTAATCTAATCTGTTCACAAGTACTTTTAAGTGCAGATGTATTTGAGGTATCAGCACAGATTAGACATGCTAAAGTAGCTATAGATACTTTATTGGATAATGGTGTAGTACCTATTATCAATGAGAATGATACTGTAAGTGTAGAAGAGCTTATTTTTGGAGACAACGATAGATTATCAGCTCATGTAGCACACTATTTTGATGCTAAAATGCTTATTATTCTATCTGATATAGATGCTTTTTATGATAAAGACCCAAATAGATACAATGATGCAAAACGTAGAGATATAGTCTCGACAATATCACAAGAAGAGCTAGAAGCAGAACATACCCCAAATAATGAATTTGCTACAGGTGGTATAGTAACTAAACTGCAATCGGCAGATTTTATGATGAGACACAATAAAGAGATGTTTTTAGCTTCAGGATTTGAATTAAATGATGTAAAATCTTTTCTTTTAGATGGTAAGTATCTTGGGGGAACACTTTTTAAAAAAATAGATAAAGAAGAGTTGTATGAAAAATAAAATAGTTTATATGGGTACACCCCATTATGCAAAAGAGATATTGGAAGTTTTGATTAATGCTGAAGATATGGAAGTATCATTGGTATTAACTCAGCCTGATCGTCCAGTTGGTCGTAAAAAGATTTTAACACCACCACCAGTAAAGGTTTTAGCTAAAGAGTATAATATAGAGGTATTACAGCCAAATAGACTCTTAGAAGATGGGATTTTTGAGTCCATAGAAAAGATAAAACCAGATTTTATAATAGTAGCAGCTTTTGGTCAGATATTACCTAAAAATATAATAGATATTGCTCCTTGTATAAATTTACATGCTTCACTTTTACCACAATATAGAGGTGCATCTCCTGTACAACAATCACTACTTAATGGTGATGAAAAAACTGGTGTAACATCTATGCTTATGGAAGAGGGGTTAGATACTGGAGATATATTGGATAGTATTGAATTTAATATACCAAAAGATATGAGATTGTATGCTTTAATGCAACAACTTACAGAAGATGCATCTAAACTTACACTTGAGACCATAAGAAATTTTGATAATATTGAACCAAAGAGACAAAATGAAGAGATGGCAACACTCTGCAAGAAGATAAAAAAGTCAGATGGTCAGATAGATTTTGATGATGCTAAAGTAATCTATAATAAATATA
>JALUBF010000039.1:21746-57580 GCA_027045015.1 Sulfurovum sp. | reverse complement strand
ATAAGAAATTTTGATAATATTGAACCAAAGAGACAAAATGAAGAGATGGCAACACTCTGCAAGAAGATAAAAAAGTCAGATGGTCAGATAGATTTTGATGATGCTAAAGTAATCTATAATAAATATAGAGCATTTGAAGGTTGGCCAGGAATTTTTCATAAAAATGGTACAAAGTTTGATGGAGTCTCCTTAATTAATGAGACAAAAGAAAATAACTCTTATGAAATAGTTGGATTTGAAGATGATTCTGTAGTTATAGGGTGTAGTAGAGGTATATTGAAAATAGATAGACTTCAACCAGCATCTAAAAAAGCTATGAGTGCTAAGGCATACTGTGTTGGTAGAGGTCTTAAAATTGGAAATAAAATTATTTAAAACTCTACCATCAACTCAAAATTATCTTGTAGAGGCTATAAAAGATGGTACTTTAAAAGCTCCAGTTTCTGTTTTGACTTTAGAACAAAATGCAGGTATAGGTAGTCGCAATAATAGCTGGGTAGGAGAAGAGGGAAATTTTTATGCCTCATTTGCTGTAAGCTTAGATGATTTACCCAAAGATTTACCTCTATTTTCATCATCTATATATTTTTCATTTATTATGAAAAATGTATTGTCTAACATAGATAAAGATATTTGGTTAAAATGGCCAAATGATTTATATACAAAAGATAAAAAATTAGGTGGAACCATAACTAAAAAAGTTAACAATACTTTAATTTTTGGTATAGGGATAAATTTAAAACAAAATAAAAATGCTTATGGTTCGTTACAAGGTGATATATCACCAGAAGAGTTATTGGATAAATATATTTTAGCACTTGAAAAATTTCCAAGTTGGAAGCAGATTTTTAGTGATTATGAAGTAGAATTTAAGTTAAATAGAGAGTTCTCAGTTCATATTGAAGATGAAAAAAAGAGCCTAGATAATGCACTATTGTGTAAAGATGGTTCTTTGATTATAGAAGATAAAAAGGTATATAGCTTAAGATGAGTGAAGTGATTAGTATAGCCAGCCAAAAAGGTGGTGTAGGAAAGACAACAACTGCTGTAAATTTGGCTGCATCTTTGGCAGATATCGGTAAAAAAGTACTCCTTTTAGACATAGATCCACAATCAAATACTACAACTAGTTTAGGTTTTACAAGAAGTGATTATGAATTTAACATTTACCATGTTCTTATAGGAAATAAAAGGTTATCAGAGGTTATTCTTAGTACAAATATTAAAAATCTTAAATTAGTTCCATCAAATATTGGTCTTGTAGGTATTGAAAAAGAGTTTTATAATCCTAAAAAGAAAAATAGAGAATTAGTATTAAAAGATAGACTAAAAGAGGTTTCTAGTAGATTTGATTTTATAATCATAGATTCACCTCCTGCATTAGGTTCTATTACTATAAATGCATTAAGTGCATCTGATTATATTATTATACCAATACAGTGTGAATTTTTTGCATTAGAGGGATTGGCACAACTTTTAAATACTGTATCTTTATTGAAAAAGACGATAAATCCTAAGCTTAAAATAAAAGGTTTTCTTCCCACAATGTATAGTGGACAAAACAATTTATCAAAGCAGGTATTGGCTGATTTAAAACATCATTTTAAATCTAAACTTTTTTATATGAAAAAAAATTCAAAAGAGTGTATTGTAGTGCCTCGTAATGTAAAAATAGCAGAGAGTCCAAGCTTTGGTAAGCCAGTGACAACTTATGCATCAACTTCTAAGGGTTCTACTGCCTATAGAGATTTGGCAACTGTGATAGTAAGAGGCTAAAATGGCTTTGGTATATTCTTAGATTTAGAAGAATCTTATGAAAAACTGATGTTACGATAAAAGTAGATCCCACATAATAAATATTACAGATTATTACCTTTTAATCATAAATTAAAATCTAAAAGTCTTGAAATAAGCTTCTATAATGAAAAAGATATCCTAAACTTCTTAACATTCTTAAAAAATCACTAGTTTTTAACCAACTCCTCATCTCTAAAATGATAAAATAATGTGAAATTACATGAGGAGTTTTAATGCTTGACATACATTTACCATTGATGTTGTTCGTCTTAGCACTATTTCTAACACTTCTTGTTCTTTTAAATAATATGCTATTTCAGCCATTAATTAAATTTATGGATGATAGAGACGCTTCTATAGCAAAAGATTTGAAAGCAGCAAAAAGTATTAGTGGTAATACAGATGAGCTTAATGCAAAGGCAGATGAAATTATTAGCAATGCTAAGAATGAAGCTGCATCTATAAAACAGAACGCAATTAATGATGAAAAAACATTAGCTGCAAGTAGAGTTGAAAGTAAACAGAATGAACTAGATATTGAGTATAGCCAATTTATAGAAAAGCTTAACTCTAACAAAGAGAACCTTAAAAATTCTCTTATTTCACAAGTACCTCTTTTCAAAGAGAGTCTTAAAGCTAAGTTTAGCAAAATATAATGGAGATAAGAATATGAAAAAAATAATACTATTGTCTCTACTTATAATACCTGCTATACTTTTAGCTGGTGGGCATTCAGATAGTGAAACAAGTCGGTACTTTATGCAAACAGGTAGAGATAATGATTTTTGTCCTAGATTAATTAACTTTATTATATTTGCAGGATTGATTTATTATTTACTTGCTAATCCGATAAGATCATTTTTTAGAGAAAGAGCTAAAGCTATAGCATCACAATTAGCTGAGATAGAAAATAGACTTAAAGAAGCTAAGCTTGAAAAACAAAATGCTGAAGCTCGTATTGATGCGAGTGAAAAAAAATCAGAAATGATTATATCAGATGCTAAAGTTGAAGCTAAACTTCTTGGTGAGAAAATTATTGAATCAAATAAAAATGATTTATTAGTTCTTGAAAAACAATTTGAAGAGAAAATAAATTTGGAAGAGCGTAAATCAGTAAGAGATATTATTGATGAAGTTTTAAATGAAAATATTACAGTAGATGATATTAAGATAAATGAAACAAAAGTTGTTGATATTATCTCAAAGAAGGTGGCATAGATGGAAGAATTAATTGCTAAAAGATATGCACAAGCACTCTCTTCTGTAACAAAAGATTTAAAACCTATTTTGATAGTTTTAAATACTCTATCTGAAGTTATAGATAATATAGATATAAAGTTAATATTAACATCTCCAATTATATCAAATAATGAAAAGACAGAAATGATTCTTTCATCACTTGGTAAAAAAGTAGATGGTTCACTTATTAATCTTATTAAAATATTAGGTGAACATAGTAGATTAGATTTAATCCCAGCTATTACTAAAGTGCTTAATTCTGATCAACAACGTATTGCAAATAGATATGAAGGTGTAGTTAAAAGTTCATCAAGACTTGATAACAGAACATTATCAAATCTTGAAAAAACACTTAAAGAATATACAGGTTCAATAATTAAATTATCTCAAGAGAAGATGGATTTAGAAGGAGTAGGTGTATCAGTAGATGATTTGGGCATAGAGGTAAACTTCTCTAAAGAGAGAGTTAAAGAACAATTAATCGATTTCATTAAGAAATCACTATAGTTATCTAAAGTAAAGGAGTAGCAGTGGCAAATAAATTGCAAGCAGATGAAATTTCTTCAATTATCAAAGAGAGAATTGAAAATTTTAATATTAATGTTGACATTAATGAAGTAGGAAAAGTAGTAGGTATCGCAGATGGTATTACAACAGTATATGGTCTTAACAATGTTATGGCTGGTGAAGTTGTAGAATTTGATAATGGTGCTAAAGGTCTTGTATTGAACCTTGAAGAGGCAAATGTTGGTGTTGTTGTACTTGGTTCAAGTGCAGGTATCAAAGAAGGTATGAGTGTAAAAAGAGAGGGAGAACTTCTTAAAATACCTGTAGGTGATGCTCTTATGGGTAGAGTTGTTAACTCACTAGGTGAATCTATAGATGGTAAAGGTGCTATTGAAGCATCTGAACATAGATTTGTTGAAGAGAAAGCACCTGGAATTATGGCTAGAAAATCAGTACATGAACCTCTTCAAACAGGTATTAAAGCTATTGATGCACTTGTACCAGTTGGTCGTGGACAAAGAGAGCTTATTATTGGTGATAGACAAACAGGTAAAACAACATTGGCTATTGATACAATCATTAACCAAAAAGGTCAAGATGTTGTATGTATCTATGTAGCTATTGGACAAAAAGCTTCTACAGTTGCTGCTACAGTTAAAAAACTTGAAGAGCATGGAGCAATGGAATATACAATTATTGTAACAGCTGGTGCTGCTGAATCTTCGGCTTTACAGTTCCTAGCTCCTTATACTGGTGTAACAATGGCTGAGTATTTTAGAGATAATGGAAGACATGCAGTTATCTTCTACGATGACCTTTCTAAACATGCCGTTGCATATAGAGAGATGTCACTTATCCTTCGTCGTCCTCCAGGTCGTGAGGCATATCCAGGAGATGTTTTCTATCTACACTCAAGATTACTAGAACGTGCTGCAAAACTTTCTGATGATTTAGGTGCTGGTTCTATTACTGCATTCCCTATTATTGAAACACAAGCAGGTGACGTTGCAGCATATATTCCAACAAATGTTATCTCTATTACTGATGGTCAAATTTTCCTAGAAACAGATCTATTTAACTCAGGTATTAGACCTGCTATTAATGTTGGACTTTCAGTTTCTCGTGTTGGTGGTGCTGCTCAGATTAAAGCAACTAAACAAGTTTCTGGTACATTGAGACTTGATCTTGCTTCATTTAGAGAGCTTCAAGCATTTGCACAGTTTGCATCTGATCTTGATGAGTATACAAGAGGTCAATTAGAACGTGGAGCAAGAATGGTTGAAGTTCTCAAACAAGGACCTTATGCTCCTGTTGCTATTGAAAAACAAGTTGTAATTATCTTTGCTGGTGCAAATGGTTATCTTGATGATATTCCTGCATCTTCAGTGACTAAGTTTGAAGAAGAACTTATGCCATTTATGGAAGCAAAATATACAAATATTTTTGATGCTATCAGAAATGAGAAAAAAATCTCTGATGATACAGATGCTGAATTAAGAAAAGCTATCGAAGATTTTAAAGCTTCATTTGCTGGATAAGAAAGGCTTACAATGGCTAATTTAAAAGAGATAAAGCGTAAGATAGGGTCTGTTAAGAATACACAGAAAACCACTAACGCTATGAAGCTTGTCTCTTCTGCTAAATTAAAAAGAACAGAAGAGCTTGCTAAAAGATCTAGAGTCTATGCAGCTAAATTGACTGAACTATTAAATGAGATTGCACAAAAAATGCAACAGTCAAATGCTAATGGTATAGATAATATTTACTTTAAGGATATTCAAAATCCTAAATGTGTAGATATTATTTTTATTACTGCTGACAAAGGTCTTTGTGGTGGTTTTAACTCTCAAACAATTAAACGTACTCGTGCGTTGATTAGTGAGTATCAATCAAAAGATGTAAAAGTACGTCTTAGAGCTGTAGGTAGAAAAGGAATTGATTTCTTTAAGTTTAATCATGTTGAACTTAATGATGAGATTATAGGACTTTCTGCTTCACCAGATTTTAAAGAGGCTTCAGAGTTTATATCTGAAGTTGCAGAATCATATGTTAATGGTACAACAGATAAGATTATTTTGGTTCATAATGGTTATGTAAATATGATTACTCAAGAGATTAGAGAAGATCAAATTTTACCAGTAGAAACATCTAAATTGGAACTTAATAGTGTTTCAACATCAGAGCTTGAAGTTGAGCCAGATGACGACGATACACTCTTAGATGCATTAGTTAAGCGTTATGTTGAATATACAATGTATTATTCACTTATCGATTCACTTGCAGCTGAACATTCAGCACGTATGCAAGCGATGGATGCAGCGACTAAAAATGCAAAAGAGATGGTTAAAGAGTTAAATGTTAAGTATAACAAAGCAAGACAAGAAGCTATTACTACTGAATTAATTGAAATTATCAGTGGTATGGAATCAATGAAATAAGAGATAGGAGCAAATTATAATGACAGGTAAAATAGTACAAGTCTTAGGTCCCGTAATTGATGTGGATTTTACAGACTACCTACCAGAGATCAATGAAGCATTGGAAACAATCACTGTAATTGATGGTAAGGAACATAGATTAGTTTTGGAAGTGGCAGCACAACTTGGTGATAACAGAGTAAGAACCATTGCTATGGATATGAGTGAAGGTCTTGTAAGAGGTCAAGAGGTTAAAGCTACTGGTGAGTCTATTAAAGTACCAGTTGGATCAGAAGTTCTTGGACGTATCTTCAATGTTATTGGTGAAGCTATAGATAACGCTGGTGAAGTAGATGCAAAAGAGTTCTGGTCAATCCATAGAGATCCTCCAGCATTTGAAGAACAAAGTACAAAAACAGAAGTTTTTGAAACAGGTATTAAAGTAGTTGACCTTCTTGCACCATATAATAAAGGTGGAAAAGTTGGACTATTTGGTGGTGCTGGTGTTGGTAAAACAGTTATTATTATGGAACTTATCAATAACGTTGCGATGAAACATTCAGGATACTCAGTATTTGCTGGTGTTGGTGAAAGAACACGTGAAGGGAATGACCTTTACAATGAGATGAAAGAGTCAAACGTACTTGACAAAGTTGCACTATGTTATGGTCAAATGAGTGAACCTCCAGGAGCACGTAACCGTATTGCTCTTACTGGTCTTACTATGGCTGAGTACTTTAGAGATGAGATGGGGCTAGATGTTCTTATGTTTATTGATAACATCTTTAGATTTGCACAATCAGGTTCAGAGATGTCTGCACTTCTTGGTCGTATTCCTTCAGCTGTTGGTTATCAACCAACATTGGCAAGAGAAATGGGTGCACTTCAAGAACGTATTACATCAACAAATAAAGGTTCTATTACATCTGTACAAGCTGTATATGTACCAGCAGATGACTTGACTGACCCAGCACCAGCTTCTGTATTTGCTCACTTAGATGCAACAACAGTACTTAACAGATCTATAGCTGAAAAAGGTATCTACCCAGCAGTTGATCCACTTGATTCAACATCAAGAATGCTTGATCCACAAATCGTTGGTGAAGAGCATTATAGTGTTGCAACTGGCGTACAACAAATACTTCAAAAGTATAAAGATCTTCAAGATATTATTGCAATTCTTGGTATGGATGAACTTTCTGAAGATGATAAACTTGTTGTTGAAAGAGCAAGAAAAATTGAGAAATATTTATCTCAACCATTCCACGTTGCTGAAGTATTTACTGGAAGCCCTGGTGTATATGTTACACTTGAAGATACAATCGAAGGATTTAAAGGTCTTCTTGAAGGTAAATATGATGACATGAACGAAGCTGCATTCTACATGGTTGGAAATATGGCTGAAGCGATTGCTAAAAATGATAAGATTAATGCTAAATAAGCATTAATCTTAAAAGGATTAATATGGAACTTATGAAGCTAGAAATAGTTACTCCAAATGGTGTAATATTTGATTCTGAAGTTAAACAAGTAAATTTACCTGGTTCAGAGGGTGAGTTTGGTGTTTTAGCAGGTCATGCAACTTTAGTATCACTACTAGATACAGGTGTAATTGTTATCGATAAAGAAGATGGTAGTGAAGTAGCAGTTGCTATTAACTCTGGTTATGTAAAAGTTGATGAAGAGAAGACTACTTGTATCGTAGATGGAGCAGTTGCTCTATCTGGTAATGATAGTGATCTTGCAAAAGCATTAGAAGCAGCAAAAGAGTTATTGAAAAAAGCTGAATCTTCTGCAACAGCTATCGCTTCAGCAGTAAGCAAAGTTGAACAAATTGGGAAATCTTTCTAATTTTGGATACTTTATTTACTTATTTAGAAGAAAGCAGTGCAATAACTATTTTTGTACTGCTTTTATTATCTGCGTATTTTATAAGTGCTTTTTGGATATTTTTAAATAGATTTTATATATTGAAATCTCGTATTTCTTTAGAAGCAACTTCACTTAAAGCATTATATACAGGTAAGTCAAAATCAGTGATTAAAAATTCACTTATTTTTACTTATCTCTCTCGTGTAGATAGACCAAATAAAGCTATCTTAGAAGCAGCATCTTCTGATGCTATTAGAGTTTCAACTAAAGGACTTACTTGGTTATCTATCATAGCCTCTACTTCTCCTTTCATTGGACTTTTTGGTACTGTTATAGGTATTTTGGAAACCTTTACTAAGCTTGGTGGACAATCTAGTTCTTCTCTATCTGTTGTTGCCCCTGCTATCTCTGAAGCATTGGTTGCAACAGCAGGAGGGATATTTGTTGCTATATTTGCATATACATTTCATTTGATTTTAAAACGTAAAGCTTATGAGTTATCATCTTTATTGTCATCTCAATCTGAAGTCATACTTTCTCAAGTAAAAGATAAGTAAATGTTCTCTTGGGATGATACTCCAGATTTAAATATTACACCATTAGTAGATGTTATGCTTGTTTTGATGTCTATACTTATGGTGACTGCTCCTACTATTACTTTTCAAGAGCAGATAACCTTACCACAAGGTTCTAAGAGTATAAAAGTTACAAAGCCTAAAACACTTACTATCCGTATGGATAAAAATAAAATAATCCATTTGGGAAAAGATACTTATAAAATGGATACTTTTGCTGATGATTTTGTGAATATGTCTGTAAAATATAATAAAAATTCTGATGTTTATATACGTGCAGATGAAAATTTAAAATATAAAAATATTATGTATATATTAAAATCTGTAAAATCTGCTGGTTTTGAAAAGGTATCTCTTATTACATTATGAATAAAAAATATTCGTTAGTTATTTCTGGTATATTAGCAATTACTATTTATATATCTCTAATAGGGCTTTTATTTTTTTATTTTAATAGTTTTAATAAAAATAAATCATTACATTATGTAAAAAAAAATAAAAATTCTATTCGTATAAAAGTAGCTACATTCAAAACAAAAAAAATTACTATAAATAATGAAAAAAAGAGACAAAAAATAAATCCTAAGAGAAAAAAAGAAAAAAAGATTCATAAAAAAGTTATTAGAAAAAAGATTATTAGAAAAAAGATTGTTAGGCAAATAAAGAAAAAAATTAAAAAAGTTATAGAAAAGAAAATACATAGTAATTTAAATAAACCTAAGGATTTATTTAAAAATATTACTTCAGAAACAAAACTTAATAATAATAAAATAAAAAAGATAACTGCAAGTGAATTAGTATCATCATCTATAAAGATACAAAAAAAATCTGATAAAGGTATAGAAAATTCTTATTTGGCATCAATAGAGGAGAAACTTAATGGTTGGCCAGCTCAAAGTAATTATGCAGGTGAAAAAGCTAATGTTTGGTTTAAAATAGAGGTTGATGGTAGTTTTATCTTTAAAGTAACAACAGCTTCAGTAAATGAAGAGTTCAACAGAAATCTTATATCTTATTTGAAACAACTCCAAAAGATAGGATTTGGGAGACATAAAGGTCGTAGATCATATACTTTAGATGTTGAGTTTATTGCTACTGAATAGATCAATTAATCTGTACTTCAAGTATGCCCTGATACAATACTCATTAATGTTTAGAGAAGGAATAATATGCATAAATTAATATTACTTTTAATTGGATTTACATTATCATTTAATATGCTTTTTGCTGTTGATGCAACACTTAAAATAAAAAAAGATGTTGAGCAACGAACACATATAGCTTTAATTGATTGTTCAGAGGCTCAAAATAGTAAAGTATTCAAAATTTTTCTTTCTGATTTTAAAATATCGGGTCACTTTTTGGTAGATACAAAACACTATATTGGTGATATCTCAAATAATTTTATTTTACCAAAATTAAAAAATAAAGAGTATGTTTTAAAATATAAGTTTTCACAAAATAATAGTAGTAAACTAGAAGTAAAATTATTAAATGTATCTAATGGTAATATTATTTTTAGTAAAACTTATTCTATATTAAATAGAACTAAAATGCCATTTCTTATACACAAATCTGTATCAGAAGTAAATAATATTCTTAATTATCCGAATATTTCATGGATCAATCGATATGTTGTATATTCTGTATATTCAGCTCCAAGACATAGTGAAATATATTTATCTGATTATACTTTCAATTATAAAAAAATTATAGTTAGAGGTGGATTAAATTTATTTCCAAAATGGGCAGATAGAAAACAGCATAATTTATATTATACATCATATAAAAATGTATTACCAACATTATATAAGTTAAATATATATACTGGTACTAAAACAAAGATTATAAGTTCTGAAGGAATGCTCGTTTGTTCAGATGTTAGTAGCGATGGTTCTAAACTTTTACTTACTATGGCACCAAATGCTCAAGCTGATATTTATCAACTTAATTTACTTACACATAGTAAAAAACGTATAACAAGATTTAATGGTATAGATGTTAATGGTCGATATGCTAGTGACGAGAATCATATAATATTTGTATCAAATAGATTAGGTTATCCAAATATATTTAAAAAGTCTATAAATGCTTCTGGTATATCTCAGATGGTATATCATGGTAGAAACAATAGTTCTTGTGATGCTTATGGGGATAAAATTATATACTCAAGCAGAGAGACAAATAATGCTTTTAGAAATAATAAATTTAATATATATCTTTTATCTGAATCTACTTTAGATACACGTCC
This sequence comes from Sulfurovum sp., assembly GCA_027045015.1. Classification (GTDB taxonomy): domain Bacteria; phylum Campylobacterota; class Campylobacteria; order Campylobacterales; family Sulfurovaceae; genus Sulfurovum. The sequence goes on along the minus strand of JALUBF010000039.1, from coordinate 46,922 downwards.
TTTAACAACTACTGGTTCAAATCAATTTCCAAGATTTTCTTCTGATGGTTCTGTAGTAATGTTTTTAAAACAATATTCAGGTCATACATCTGTAGGATATACAAATTTAAATAGTTATCAAAGTTTACTTTTTCCTTTTTATGGGAAAAAAGTACAATCTATTGATTGGTAAATATATATGAAGGATTCAATAATGAAAAATGGATTATTAATAACAATATTATCTCTTTTATTTGTAGGTTGTAGTCATAAAGTACCAGCTCTAAATAATAATAATAATAATATCTCAGATGCTAATGAGATATCTCCTGATACTGTAAGTATAGATGATCATAATTATGATGATAGTAATAATATGAAGAATAATAATATTTTATCATCTAATGTAATGAATAATAGTAGTGATGGGTTTAGATCAATATATTTTGCTTTTGATAAATATAATATTTCTTCAAATATGCAGAGTAATATGAGTACAAATATTAAAGTGGCAAAAGATAGTAGTCATAAGATAAAGCTAGAGGGTAATTGTGATGAATTTGGTACAGATGAATATAATTATGCTTTAGGTTTAAAAAGAGCTAAAGCTGTTAAAGATGAGATGGTATCTCAAAGTATAGCTCCTGCTAAGATGATTATTATAAGTTTTGGAGAGAGTAATCCTGTATGTAAGGAATCTACTAATAGTTGTTATGAGAGAAATAGAAGAGTTGATATTCATCTACTTAAATAGGATTGATATGTTAAAAAGATTTAAAGTTTCGGTATTTATTTTTTTTATTAGTTCTCCTTATATTTTATATGGAGAATCTTCACTATATGGTTTTGGAACTGATGTCTCAGATAATAGTAATCTTCAAGATACAAATACTATAAATAATTTGAAACAAAAAATAGCAAAACAAGATGAAAGAATTGATGGATTAACAACAATTATTGAAGGATTAAGTACTTCTATCAATGAGTTAAAAATGAAAAAAAATACTTCATTTTCAAGTTCTACTATGGATAACTCTAATAATAATGATATATTACTTAAAAAACTTGCAAAGATGATAGATAATATAAATAATACTTATGTAACTAAAATTGAATTATCTAAAATTTTGAATTGTCAATCTATAACTAAAAAAGATAGTGTTAAATCTAGAGTTTTATCGTCTAAATCTAAAAGTATATCTTCTATATATAGTGAAGGTGTAAGACTTTTTGTAAAAAAACATTATAGTGATTCAAAAAAGAAGTTTATTATTACCGATGAAAGAGGTTATAAAACTGCTGCTTCAAATTATTATTTAGGAGAGATATCTTACTATACAAAAGAGTACAAAGATGCTATTTTTTACTATAAAAAAAGTGCAGGAATTAATGATAAAACATCATATATAGATGTTTTACTTCTTCATACTGCTATCTCTTTAGAAAAAACAAATCAAAAATCACAAGCAAAGATTTTTTATAAAAATATTATAGAAAATTATGCCAATAAAAAATCTGCTAAAATAGCACAAGATAGAATAAAAAATTTATAGGTATTTAAATTTGAAGATTATATTTTTATTATTGTTTGTAGTTTCTATAGGATTTACTAAATCTATAGTAAAAGGAACTGAAACTATTCCTATTTCAAAAACAATATTTAAATTGAAATATAAAGATAGATATAAAACTATAAATTTAACAGGTAAATCGTTTATTGTTGTTTCTGTACGTGAAGCTGGAAGTGATGGACGTTTTTATGCTGTAGATAGAGATGGTACAGTATGGTGGAGTGCTCCCATAACATCAGGGGCTAGAGAGTTTAGTAGTCCTTCTGGAATTTTTCCTATTATAGAAAAAAAGCGTTATCATATGTCTAAAGATTTTCCAGATTTATCAGGCATAGACAATATGGATTATATGTTAAAGTTTACACGCTGGGGACATGCTATACATGAGGGTAGTGTAGATTGGATGTCTCATGGTTGTATACATGTTGATAAGAAAGATATTCCAGTACTTTATAATTGGGCTACATATAAGACAAAAATAGTAGTTACAAGGCATACATATATGCCATTTGCTGAATATGATCTGCGTAAAATATATTTATAGACTAGTTATTTTAAAGAAATACATCTAAAGCAGTATTTATGAGTAAATGTATAAATGCATTTTTAAATTTATCTATCTGTACAGCTCCTAGACCAGTATTTTTTAAAAGTTCTAATTCTAGTACATCTTTTTTACTTGATATTAACCATTCATAATCTTCTTTGGTCAATTTACCTTCAGAAAGAAGTTTAGACCAACGTTCTATATCATCTTTTGATGTTTTCAAAAAAACCTTAGTATCGGACAAAGCTTCTTTCTCATAATCTTTTAGCATAGTTTTAGCTAACTCTTTTGTTGCATCTTTTAAAAGTATTAAAAACTTATCAAAATCTTTTATATCAGACATTTTCTTTTCTCCTATTATTTATCTTTACCTTTGATTAATCCACTCTCTAAACCAATAATTTGGTCAAAACCTTCAGCAATAGTTTTTTTTGCCTCTGTCATAAAACTTTTAGAAATTATTTTATGCTCTTTCCAAAGTTTTAAGTAACCAGCAATTTGATGGCGTTTAGGATTTTTTATAATTAACCACTGTTTTGTAATTATTTTATTGTTAGGCTTACCTTTTGCATATTGATAAGCTTTTTCAATTCTTATAGTTAATTTTGTTACTTTATCTTTATAATTTATATATGGTTGTGTTGATTTATCCATTAAGTTAAGAGAATCAACTTTTAATGATACAGTTCTATCATAAGCTAATTGATCAAATTTGGGCATAATAGTACATGCATTTATTGAAAATAATAATATTAGTAAAGAATAATAATGAAATAACTTTTTTATTGGAAATCCTTTTTAGTTCTTCTAAATTATATCAATTCTATTAAAAATATTACTTAAATTTATGTATATATATTTTCTATATTAGTTAAAATTTCTTATCCCATTTGCTATTAATAAATAATTAGATAAAATAAAGCTTATTACTATATTACATAAGGTTTTAATTATGAACGTTTCTATAAAATTAGCTCATACGCAAGATATAACATATGATATTACTATTGATAGACTCCCTAAACTTACTTTTGATACGTCTGTAGTAGTCGTTACAAATCCTACAGTATCTGGGTATCATCTCGATAAACTTTTAGCAAATATCTCTGCAACAAATCTTCATATAGTAACTATCCCTGATGGTGAGGGGTATAAGACATTAGAGACGGTAGAAAATATTTTAAATGAGTGTTTTGATCATAAGTTAGATAGAAAATCACTTCTTATAGCATTTGGTGGTGGGGTAATAGGAGATATGACAGGTTTTACTGCTAGTTTGTATCAAAGAGGTATTGATTTTATCCAAATTCCTACAACTCTGCTTAGTCAGGTAGATGCATCTGTAGGTGGTAAGACAGGTGTAAATAACAAATATGGCAAAAATCTAATAGGTGCTTTTTATCAACCAAAAGCAGTATATATTGACCCAGCTTTTTTAGAAACTCTTCCTCCTCGTGAGTTTTCAGCAGGTGTTGCTGAGGTGGTAAAGATGGCTGTTATGTTTGATAGAGAGTTTTTTAACTATCTTCAAGGGGCAGATCTTACAAAAGTTGAGAGTATAAAAGAGATGATAGCTAAAAGTGTATCTCTAAAAGCATGGGTTGTAAATCAAGATGAGAAAGAGGCAGGGATACGAGCTGTACTAAACTATGGACATACCTTTGGACACGTTGTAGAGAATGAAACAAACTATACAACATATCTACATGGTGAAGCAGTTGCTATTGGTATGGTTATGGCAAATGAGTTATCTATAGAACTTGGACTTATGAGTAGAGATGAAGCAGACGAGATAAAAGCTCTTCTTGATAAATCTAATTTACCTACAACATATACTATAGAAGATGTAGATAGCTTTTATGAACACTTTTTTTTAGATAAAAAGTCTGCAAGAGGGAGCATTAAGTTTATATTGGCTAATGGAGTTGGAGACCACAAAATAGTATCTGACATTGATGAGAATATTGTTAAAAAAGTATTGGCAAGATTTGAGGAAGAGGTATGAAGCAGATAGTTTTCATCATATATTTACTATCTAGCATACAAATATTTGCTACAAGTAGTAATACATCTGTAAAATTAGAGACAAATAGTAGTAAATCTAAAACTATTTCTACTCAAGTTACTAGTGTAGAGCAAAATCTTATTTTAGAGAAAGATGCTATAGAAAAAGAGCTTTTAAAGAATAATATCTGGTCTAAAATCTATAGTAATTACCATACTTATCAAGAGTTAAAAAAGAAAAAATTATTGTTAGATGGAGAGATAATTCATCTGAAAAAGCATAGAAGATTATCGAAAAAGAATAAAGCTAAATTAAAAGATTTTCAAAATAAGATTACTACAGTTGAGGGAAAATTACAGCTTTTAAAAGAGTATGATGATGACCCATTTAAGAAGTTTTTAGTTCCTCCTAAAATAGCTTCAGTACCAGTCATATCAAATCCTCTTGCTATTATTGGGGCATTATCGTATAAAGAGAAGTTAAATTCAGATAGAAAAGAGTATCTTAATCGTTACAATTCATTAAAGCATATTGTTCAGAAGTTAAAACAAAAGCAACATATATTGAAACAATTAAATTTTATAGTAAAAAATAATATTAAATATACTAAAGATTTACAAATTACAGATGAACAATTAAAAACATTTATGCCGATTATGGATATCTTTACAACAACTCAAAATGTATATAATAAAAAGATAGATGAGATAGAGTTAAATTTAAAGAGTGATATAGAAAAAGAGATAGAAAGAACAGTAAATATATTGGCTATTATACTATTTTTTGTTATATTATTATTTATAATAAAATATCTAGTACGTAGATATATGTCAGATAATGATCGTTTTTATGCCATCAACAAAGCACTCAATATAACATTTATGACATTTCTTATCTTTACTCTTTTATTGGCATATATAGAAAATGTATCATATCTTGTAACTATTCTTGGTTTTGCATCTGCTGGTATTGCTATTGCTATGAAAGATTGGTTTATGTCTTTTATGGGGTGGATTACTATCATTATGGGTGGAGCTATACACGTTGGTGATAGAGTTAAATTTCAAAGAGGTGGCATAGAGTATATTGGTGATATTGTTGATATATCTATGCTTCGTATGACTATGCACGAAGATGTTACTCTTACAGCATATATGCACAATAGACGTGCAGGGCGTATTATATTTATACCAAATAACTTTATATTTACCGATATGATAGCTAACTACTCTCATGCTGGACTTAAGACTGTTTGGGACGGTGTTGATTTTATGATTACATTTGATTCAGATATACAAAAGGCAGCTTCCATAGCTAAAGAGGTAACAAAAAAATACTCTAAAGGATATACAGATATTACAAGAAAACAGCTCAATAAACTAAGAAGTCAATATCATATTAAAAATACAAATGTTGAACCACGTATCTTAACATTTATAGAGCCTTATGGTATGAAGATTTCAGCTTGGTACCTTACTAATGCTTATGCTACATTGACACTTAGAAGTACTATATCTGCTGAGATTATTAAAAAGATACAAGCTGAAGAGGGCATTAGTTTGGCATTTCCTACACAATCTATATATGTCGATAAAAATGTTCCTAAGCCAGTTGAAAATATAGAAGATATACCCAATGGGGAGGAGATAGTTTAGTGCAAAAAGTATATTTTAAAACTTTTGGATGTCGTACAAATCAGTTTGATACACAAGTGATGATCTCCAAACTAAAAGAGTATGAGTTAAGTGATGATGAATTGCATTCAGATTACATTGTAGTAAACTCATGTACGGTAACAAATGGTGCAGATTCATCTGTACGTAACTACATATCATCTATGAAACGTAAAAACCCAGATGCTAAGATTATACTTGCTGGTTGTGGTTCTCACTCTAAAGGAGAATCTCTTTTTAATGACAAAAAAGTATTTGGTGTGATGGGTCACTCTGAAAAAGAGAAGATAAATAGCATACTTAAAAATGATAAGCCATTTTACCAAATAGGTGACCTTAAACATATAGACTCTACTATAGTTGAAGAGTTTGTAGGCAAAAGTAGGGCATTCATTAAGATACAAGAGGGGTGTAACTTTGCATGTTCTTATTGTATCATACCTCAAGTTCGTGGTTTGGCACGTTCGCATAAAGAGGAGACTATCTTAAATCAAATTACTAAACTAGCATCTAATGGATTTGGAGAGTTTATACTCACAGGTACAAATGTTGGTTCTTATGGTCGTGATCACAATACATCTATGGCAAAACTACTTAAAAAGATAAGCCAGATACGTGGAGTAAGACGCATACGTATAGGTAGTATTGAGCCTATACAGATAGATGATGAGTTTATGGAACTACTAAATGAACCGTGGATGGCTAAACAACTACACATAGCACTACAACATACAAGTGATAAGATGTTGGAGATTATGAATAGACGCAATAACTACAAAGATGATTTGGAACTCTTTAATAAGATATCATCAAAAGGGTATGCTTTGGGGACAGATTTTATTGTAGGTCACCCTGGAGAAGATGAGAAAGAGTGGAAGATAGCTATGGATAGAGTAAGAGAGCTACCACTTACACATATACACGCTTTTTCATACTCAAAACGTGACAATACAGCTTCAATATCTATGAAACCTGAGATACGTGGTAACATAGCAAAAGAGCGTCACCATGAGCTTACAAATCTTATAAAGGCTAAGAATTATGCTTTTAGACGTACTCATAGTGATAATCTTGAAGTTCTTCTTGAAACAGGAAAGAATGGAGTATATCAAGGATTTGACCAATATTTCAATAGAGTTACTGTCCATTCAGATGAAGATTTGAGTGCAAATTGGGTATATCTAAATAGTGTGGAGGTTAGTGATGCTGGAAACAAAGCAGAGATATAAAAGCGATTTTATCAATAATAAAAATATTAAAATCATCTTTTTCTTAGCTATATTACTTACTGCTTTGTTGCTTTTTGCTTTTTTTAGAGATAGAGATACTCTTATTACAAATAGACAAGCAAATATCTTATATACTAACAATAAAATAGAAAAACTTATATTAGATGGTCCATATATTCATATAAAAACAGCTACAAATAGATATAAAATATATAAAAATGCCATCAATAAAACAGCATTTTTTGAGAAGTACCCAGTATATGTAGTAGAAAATAATAGTAATTTTTATGACTTTTTATCTTTTATCATAATACTTATAACTCTTGGTCTATTATTTCGTTTTTTAAAAGAAAATAGAGATATACAGATGAAACAATTTGAGTCTGCCAATAATAATATGGATACCAATGTAGAGACAACTTCTATAAAACCAATAATATCTAATATCACATTTAATGATGTTGCAGGTATAAAAGATGTTAAAGAGGAGTTGGAAGAGATTATAGATTTTTTAAGAAATCCTAAAAAGTATCATAAATTAGGTATTCGTCTTCCAAAAGGTGTGCTTCTTTCAGGACCTCCAGGGGTGGGTAAAACTCTTATATCAAAAGCAGTTGCAGGTGAAGCAAATGTGCCATTTTTTTATCAAAGTGGTGCTAGTTTTGTACATATTTATGTGGGTATTGGTGCTAAGCGTGTATCTGAATTGTTTCAAAAAGCAAAACAGAATGCTCCTAGTATTGTTTTTATAGATGAGATAGATGCTGTAGGTAAGAGTAGAGGTGAGTTTAGAAATGATGAACGTGAAGCAACCTTAAATCAACTTCTTACAGAGATGGACGGATTTGAAGACTCTTCAGGAGTTATAGTAATAGGTGCAACCAATAAGATTGAGATGTTAGATGATGCACTTCTTCGTGCAGGAAGATTTGATAGGCGTATCCATATATCTTTACCAGATTTAGAAGATAGAGAAAAGATATTGAAGCTTTATTTAAAATATAAACCACATAATGTAAATATAGAAGATATAGCACATATGACAGTTGGTTTCAATTCATCAGCGTTAAGCACACTTATAAATGAAGCAACAATTTATGCTATGCGTAACAAAAGAGCTTCTGTAACAACTTCAGATTTTGAAGCAGTAAAAGAGAAAGTTATATTTGGTAAACACAAGATTTTATCTTTTACAGATGAAGAGCGAGAGATTCAATCTATCTACCAAGGTGCAAAAGCTGTCATAGCTACATGGTTAGATGTTGAATTTGATAAGATAGGTATAGTAAATAGTCATCTAAATATACAAGAGCAGGAGATACTATCTAAAACGGCATTGTTATCGCAGATAAAAGTGTTACTTGCAGGTAGTGTTGCTACACGTGTACGATATAATGAGCAGTTTACAAATGCAGTATCGGATATATCAAATGCTAAAGATATAGCATATAAAGTAGTAAATGAATACTCTATGACAGATAGTTTTACTCCATCAGCAAATGAGGTAGAGGAGATTTTACAAGAGTCTATCTCTGAACTTAATCGTATGTTAAAAACATTAGATGAAGCATTAGATAAGGTATCTAAGTATCTTTTACTTTATGAAAATATAACTCAAGAGAAGTGTAGAGATATTCTACGTGCTATATTTTAATGAAATATTTTAATGGATTTTCGCTAAAAAATGAGGAGGTACTCTTCTCATCTTATCTTTTCAACAGTGAGTCATTGGTAGTAGGTTTTTCATATGGAGCTCAAAAAGCATTTGAATATGCTTACAATGCAATCCATCGTATAGATAGACTTATACTTCTATCTCCTGCTTTTTTTCAAGCTCAAAAGTCTAGTTTTATTCGTACTCAATTAATCTATTTTGACTCTTCTAAAGAGGCTTATGTAAAGCAGTTTTTAAAAAATGTAATATACCCTTCAAGTCTTGATTTGAGTGAGTATGTTGAGATTGGTACAAAAGATGAATTGGAAGAGCTTTTAAATTATCTTTGGGATAAAGATAAATTAGATACGCTTTTAAGCAGAGGTGTAAAGATAGAGGTCTTTTTAGGTGAAGATGATAAGATAATAAATGTAAAAGATGCTCAAAACTTCTTTTCAAAAAAGTGTATAACATACACCATAAAAAATAGTGGACATATATTGAGATGACAAATATAGTAATAACAGGTTGTTCTACAGGTATAGGATTGCAAACAGCTAACTATCTTAAAGATAAGTTTGTAAGTGTCTATCCTACAGCTAGAGATAGTAAAGATGTTGAGATGCTTAAAGGTTTAGGATTTGAAAATGCTATGCAACTTGATGTAACAAAGCCAGAGCAGATAGCCAATGTCATAAAGAGGGTTTTAGAGATAGATGGTAAGATAGATGTATGGTTTAACAATGCAGGTTTTGGACAAATAGGAGCTATGGAAGATATAAAAACAGATATACTTCGTGAGCAGTTTGAGACAAATGTATTTGGACTTCATGAGTCTACAAGGCAGATTATACCTGTTATGAGAGAGCAGGGGTATGGTAAGATTATACAGCACTCTTCGGTTCTTGGACTCATCTCGCTCTTTGGTCGTGGAGCATATAATGCTAGTAAATATGCTATAGAGGGTCTAACAGATACCCTAAGATTGGAACTTCAAGATACAAATATCTATATATCTTTACTAAATACAGGGCCTATTACCTCAGATTTTAGAAAAACAGCTATTGAAAAACTTAAAGATAATGTAGATATAGAAAACTCTATATATAAAGATAGATATAAAAGAAGTTTAGAGGGAAAAAATAAAAGAGTACCTTTTAATGAAGAGTCTATATCTGTAGCTAAAGTAGTACATAAAATCATCTTGAGTCAAAAGCCAAAACCAAGATACTACATAACAAAAGCTACATATCTCTTAGGAATTTTAAAGCGTATGCTTAGTAGTTCTACTTTAGATAAGATACTACTAAAGATAGGTTAGAGTTTAGGATAGACTCTATCTCTTCCACTCTCTTTGGCGATATACATATTTTTATCAGCTTCACCTACTATATTGTCTATCTTGCAAGATCCATTATCTTCAGATATACCTATACTTACAGTTACAAATACTTTATCTTTAAAAAAGTTATATTGTTTTGATTTTATATTTTTTCTAATCTTTTGTGCTATATTAACTGACTCCTCTTTAGTTGTATTTGGTAGAAGTATTAAAAACTCCTCTCCACCCCAACGTGCGATGATGTCATCTTTTCTTATGGTATTTCTTATGATTAAAGCAGTATCTTTTAGCACTTGATCTCCAGCTAAATGTCCATAAGTATCGTTTATTTTTTTAAAGTGGTCAATGTCAAGTAAAAGTAGAGAGAATTTACTATTGGTCTCTTTTGTCTTCATCATAGTTCTTTTTATATATTTATACATTCCTCGTCTATTATATACATTTGTAAGAGTATCAATAGTAGATGTCATTTCAAGTTTTTTGCTTAATTGGTTCATTTTTATAAACATATCATTATTGCTATATTCATATATTGATGTAAGAATGAAGATCAATAATAAAGAGGATATAAGATGTAATTTTAGTTCATAAGAGTAGTTAGCTATCATATTTATATGATTGGAAAAGATAAATATAGCCAATATACTCAATATAAATAGTAATATTTCAATAATCCCTTGTTTTAGGTTATGCAGTATAAGAGCAATGGCAGGAAAAGCATAAACCCATAATATCCCACTATTCTCTACTCCACCACTATATACAAGATATATAAAAAGAGTAAAAAATAGATATACAATAATATTTGAAGCCAAATTAATTTTAGATTTAAATATAAAAAAATAGTTTATAGATAATATAAAAGTAGTTGAAAATAGAGATATAGATAATGTTGTATGGTTTTCTATTAACGATTTTATAGCAAAAGTAAATGTAAATAAAATACCAATATGATTAATTAGTGTAACAATAAACTTTTGTTTTAATTTTATTAAAGTCTTATAGTCATCAGAAATTATATCATCAGTTATATACATATATAGTACCTTTACAAAATTTTTTTATAATTATATCTTAATTTTGTTATTGAATTGTTATAAATTTTAATTTATAATTTTTTTTATTTTTAGATATAATAATTAAATAAATTTCCAAGGATTTAAAGTATGGATAAGATAAAAATAGGTGTTATTACTACAAGTGATAGAGCAAGTCAAGGTATCTATGAAGATATATCTGGGGTTGCTATTATGGATACAATGAAAGAGTATCTACTTAATGAATGTGAGTATGAGTATAGATGTATCCCTGATGAACAGAGTCTTATAGAGACAACTTTAGTTGAACTCTCACGCGATAAAAAGTGTGACCTTATAGTTACTACAGGTGGTACAGGACCAGCTATGAGAGATGTAACTACGGAAGCTACTGAAAATGTTTGTCAAAAGTTACTTCCTGGATTTGGTGAACAGATGAGAGCAGTGAGTCTTAAGTATGTACCAACTGCTATATTGTCTCGTCAAACAGCAGGTATATGTAATGGTTCACTTATAATCAATCTACCAGGTAAACCAAAGTCCATACGAGAGTGCTTAGATGCAGTATTTCCAGCAGTACCATACTGCATAGACCTTATAGGTGGAAGTTTTATGGAAGCCAATGATGAGGTTATAAAAATCTTTAGACCAAAGGCAAAATAGTATGAATGTAAAATATATAGAAGATAAAATTAATGAGATTATATCAGAGCTTGAAAAAGAGGTAATGGAGGTTCTTACAGATGAATCTTTAGATAAAAAGCAGACAAATTTAAGAATGAAGCCACTAACATCTACAAAAAAAATTTTAAACAATGCGATAGATAGCATAAAGATGGTAGATAGACTAGGGCGTGAAGAGATGGAGAGTTAAGATGCAAGGGATTTTCATAATTGTATCTTTCTTTGTAACACTTATCGTATTTTTTTGGAGTATCTACAAGGCAGTAAAAACACAAGATAAAAAATATGCTCTTGGACTTTTACCATTTTTTCTTTTTATGATGGGGATATTTCTTATTTAGCACTTAGATTATAGGTGCTAAATAAGGTGAGATAATTTTTATAAATTAAACTTTTTATAGCTCTTTAGCTCTTTTGTATGCCTCTTCAATAGCATCTATGAAAGATGCTCTTACATTGCCACTCTCTAAAGCACTATACCCATAAGCTGTTGTGCCTCCAGGACTCATTACTCCATCTTTTAGTAGGGCAGGGTGTATATCTTGTATAAGTTTTCCAAAACCTCCAAATAGTCCTCTCATAGTAGTCATAGCATCTTCTCTTTTTAGACCTTGTTTTACTGCTCCATCTGCTAGTGCTTCAGCTATGAGTGCCAAGTAAGCAGGTCCAGAACCAGCTAATGCTGTAGCTATATCTATCTCTTTTTCACTACCTAACCATAGTGTATCACCTATGGAAGATAAGATAGCTATGGCTTCATTTTTAGCTTCTATATCACCAGTAATAGTAGTCATAGACGCACCAACAGAGGCAGCCAAATTAGGCATACTTCTTACAACTTGTTTGGCATTGAAAGCATCTTTTAGTCTATCTATAGATGTCCCAGCAAGTACAGATATGAGCAGTCTAGCCTCTTTTTTAAGAAGTTTAGAGACTTCATCTACATTTGCAGGTTTGACACATAGTAGTACTGTTTTATCTTGCATATCAAAATCTTTAATGAGATATTTTTCTATTTTTGTATCTAAAGAGCTTTCAAATTGAGTAAGTTTACTCATATCTCTTCCAACAACTTCTATCTTGTACTTATCTTTAAGACCTTTGGCAATACTTAGTGCCATATTTCCATTACCAATAAATGTAATTGTTTGCATTATAACTCACTTATATTTTTATTGTATGGATTATAACACAAAAATTGACCTTTATATGGTTATAATAATACAATAATATTTTAGGATAGTTTTATGGAAAAATTTTTACAAGAATCAAAAGCATCAAGTAGAGTATTAAGTACTCTTAGTAGTAGAGAGAAAAATATTGTACTAAAAACAATGGCACAGGGATTACGTGAGAATAAAGTCAATATACTTCAAGCTAATGCTATAGATATGCAATTAGCAGAGGAAAATAACTTAACTTTAGCACTAAAAGATAGACTTTTTTTAGATGACATAAGAGTTGAAGCTATGGCAGTCGCCATAGAAGAGATAGCTTCTTTAAAAGAGCCAGTAGGACGTGTGTTAGATGGTTGGTATGCAGATGCTGGATTTAAGATAGAAAAGGTATCTGTACCTATTGGGGTAATAGGAGTCATTTATGAATCACGTCCAAACGTAACAGCAGATGTCGGAGCGTTATGCTTTAAGTCTGGTAATGTTGCCATACTCAAAGGTGGTAAAGAGGCAGAACACTCAAATAGAGCTATAGCCTCTATACTTCAAGATGTACTTGAAGCCAATAATCTACCTAAAGGAGCTATATCTCTTCTACCAGACTCTTCTCGTGAGGGTGTAGCTAAGCTCATTAAACAAGATAGATATGTTGACCTTATAGTTCCTCGTGGGGGAGAAGCTCTCATTAAATATGTATCTTCAAATGCTACAGTACCAGTAGTCAAACACGATAAAGGTTTATGCCATACCTACATAGATGAAGATGCTGATTTTGATAAGGCTTTAGCTGTTGTGGTCAATGCTAAGTGTAGAAGAACAGGCATATGTGGAGCATTGGAGACACTTCTTGTCGATACAACGGTAGCTAAAGATATTTTACCTACGATTAAAGAGGCATATGATGCACAAAATACAGAGATAAGAGGTTGCTTGAAAACCCAAGAGATTATAGAGGTAAATCCTGCCACTATAGAGGATTATGATACAGAGTATCTTGACAATATCTTGAGTGTTAAAGTTGTAGATGGAGTAGAGGAGGCAATAGAGCATATATCTAAGTATGGTTCAGGACACTCTGAAGCGATAATTACAGAAAATTATACAACAGCAGAGCATTTTTTAAATAGTGTAGATGCAGCGTGTGTTTATCTAAATGCATCTACACAGTTTACTGATGGGGGAGAGTTTGGTTTTGGTGCAGAAGTTGGTATAAGCACGAACAAACTTCATGCTAGAGGACCTATGGGTGTTAGTGAACTTACTACTTACAAATATAAAATTTATGGTCATGGAGAAGTTCGGTAATTTATATTTAAAAGATGTCTTTAGATAAAGTTTGCTTAGCTAAAATAGCACCAAATTTAATATTAGGAACAAATTATGGCAATTGAAGCACAAAATTCTGTAGTAGGAATAGAGTACGAAGTAAAAGAAGCAGGAACAACTGAAGTTGTAGACACTAACAAAGGTGGTCAGCCACTAGAGTTTATTATGGGAAAAGGTCAGATTATTCCTGGACTTGAAAATGCACTTGTTGGTATGAACGAAGGTGAAAGTAAAGATATTACTGTAAAAGCAGTAGATGCTTATGGTGAAGTAAATCCTGAAGCTATGCAAATTATTCCTGTTGAACAGTTTGAAGGTGTAGATTTGAAAGAGGGTATGACTCTTTATGGTCAAGGTGAAGATGGTCAAACTGTACAAGTAACAGTAAAATCATTTGATGATAAAGAAGTAAATGTTGACTTTAATCATCCATTAGCTGGTAAAGATTTGGAGTTTGCTGTAACTGTACTTAGTCAAAGAGAAGCAACAGAAGATGAAGCAGCATCTGGTCAAGTAGGTGGTGGACACTGTGAAGATGGTGCTTGTGGTTGTGGACACTAATCTTTCTTAAAATTATGCCTAAATTTATTTAGGCATAATCCTTTCTCTATTAAAAATCTTCAATTTAATCTCCTTTAGATAAAATGTTATATATATTTCATACTACAAAAGGACGATAATGTCAATCAGATGTGCATTTTTATTTTCAGGTCAAGGTTCTCAATCTAAAGGAATGGGTGAAGATTTTTTTAACAATTCAGATATAGCAAAGCAGATGCTTGATGATGCTAGTAAAAGAACAGGGATAGATTTTAAAAATCTTCTTTTTGAAGATAATGACAATCTTGGTCAAACTGAATTTACTCAACCAGCTATCTTGCTTGTTGGAGCTATGGCACATAAACTCTTTACCGATGCTACAAATATAACTCCGATACTTACTATGGGACACTCTTTAGGAGAGTTTACTGCACTTGTAGCTAGTGGAGCATTATATGCTATAGATGCTGTTGAACTTGTAAATCTTAGAGGTAAACTTATGGCTGATGCTTGTTCTAAGCAAGAGGTAGGAATGATGGTCTCTTTAGGACTTAGCGATGAGGCAGTAGAAGAGTTGTGTGCTACACAAAGAGAGGCAGGACTTCAAGTATGGGCAGTAAATTACAATGCTGATGGACAGATAGTAATAGCAGGAATTAAAAAAGATTTAGAACTACTTGCTCCTATGGTAAAAGAGGCAGGTGCAAAAAGAGCAATGTTACTAGATATGTCTGTAGCATCTCATTGTCCACTTCTTGAATCTGCATCTGCTCCACTTGAGGCTAAACTAAAAGATATGTTAAAAGATACTTTTATAGCACCAGTTATCTCTAATGTAACAGCAAAAGCATACAGTACAAAAGAGGAAGCATTAGATTTGCTACCACAACAGCTTGTTAAGCCTGTACTATATAAACAATCTATGGCAAATATAGATGATGAGGTAGATTGTTATATAGAGTTTGGTAATGGAAATGTCCTTAAAGGACTCAATCGTAAAGCTACAAAGAAACCACATTTTAACATAAGTGATATGGCTTCACTTGAAGCAACAATATCTGCTATTGGTGAACTTTAATGTCTAAAATCGCAATTATGGGTGCAATGCCTGAAGAGATAGAACCTATTATCTCTAAATTGGACAATATACAAACTATGACTTATGCTGACAATACTTACTATGAAGGTAGTTATAATGGTCAGATGGTTGTTGTAGCATACTCTAAGATAGGTAAAGTTTTTGCAACTCTTACAGCTACTATGCTCATAGAAAAATTTGGTTGTGATAAACTTCTATTTTCTGGTGTAGCAGGAGCTATTAGTAAAGAGCTGAAAATAGGTGATTTGATAATAGCAGATGGTTTATGTCAACACGATTTGGATATAACTGCTTTTGGACACCCTTATGGTTATGTACCAGAGGGTGAAGTATGTATCTCTACAGATGTAAATCTTAGAAATATAGCTAAAGATATAGCCTCTTTAAAGGGATTGACTCTTAAAGAGGGTATCATAGCTACAGGTGACCAGTTTATAGCAAATTCTGAACGAAAAGATTGGATAGGCAGTGAGTTTAAAGCTGATGCTTTAGAGATGGAAGGAGCTTCAGTAGCTGTAGTATGTTCTACTTTAAATGTACCATTTTTTATATTACGTGCCATTAGTGATAGTGCCGATATGGACGCAGGATTTAATTTTGATGAGTTTTTAGAATCTTCAGCACAGGTATCTGCTGATTTTATATTATCGATGGTAGATGCTATGAGAAGTAAGAAGTAGTAGTGATAGCACAAGATAATAATAGAGAAAAACGTAGTAGTGCTAAAACTATTCCTATGAGTAAAAAGCTCTTAAAAGTTATAGGTAAAACCAATGCAGAGTTTAAGCTTATAGGTGAGGGCGATAAGATACTTGTAGGTCTTAGTGGGGGTAAGGACTCTTTAGCTCTCATACATGCTATGAAACATATACAACGTCATGCTCCATTCTCTTTTGAATTTGAAGCTTGTACTGTTAAGTATGGTATGCCTGATGAACACTATGAGTTTCTTAGCAAACATTGTGAAGAGTATGAGATAAAACATACAGTTTATGATACTAATATATTTGATGTTTCACAAGATACTATACGTGAAAACTCTTCATTTTGTAGCTACTTCTCTCGTATGAGACGTGGAGCATTATATACTTTTGCTCAAGAGTATGGCTTTAATAAAATAGCTCTTGGTCACCATTTTGATGATACCGTAGAGAGCTTTTTTATGAATATGTTTTACAATGGTAGTATAAGAGCTTTAGCACCCATATACAAAACAAGTAGGGGTGTACACCTTATACGTCCACTCATACAGGTACGTGAGCGTCAATTACGTGATTTTGCACTAGATAATAACTTGCAGGTTATTGGAGATGAAGCGTGTCCAGCTATGATGAAAGATGTCAAGATGCCACATGCTAGAGCTAGTACAAAAGCTTGGCTTGCTACAATAGAAGAGAAAAATAAAGATGCTTTTAAGATGTTTAAAGCATCTTTTAAACATATACATGATGATACATTTTTAGACCCTACTCGTTGGGATAGAGATGACATAGATATGAGTGCTAAATAGTGAGTAGTGAACAATTAAGAGTTGAAGTATCTGGTAGAATAGATAAGATTTTAGCTAAAAGATTAGATGTTAGTCGCAATCAAGTTGAGAAGCTTGTAAAAGATGGACTAGTCTGTGTAAATGGAAAAGTTGTAACTAAGACAAGTTTTAAGGTAGTAGATGGTGATGAGATAGTATATGAGTTTAAAGAGGCTACTAAGCGTATAGCTCCTCCTATAGACTTTGATGTTGAGATACTATATGAAGATGACTACTTACTTGTAGTCAATAAACCATCAGGTCTTGTAGTTCACCCAGCACCTTCTGTAAAAGAGCCTACACTTGTAGATTGGCTTATACATAAAGGTATATCTCTATCTACCATAAGTGGAGAAGAGCGTCATGGGATTGTTCATCGTATAGATAAAGAGACTACAGGAGCATTGGTTGTAGCTAAAACCAATGAAGCACATGAAAAACTGAGTTTGCAACTACAAGATAAGAGTATGGGAAGATACTACTTAGCTTTAATTGACTGTCCATTAAAAGAGGATACTTTTGTAGATAAACCTATAGGGCGTAATCCTAATAACAGATTAAAAATGGATGTAGTACCTCATGGTAAATCTGCTAAAACAGCTTTTGTAAAAATAGCTCAAACATCTCATGGTGTAGAACTTATATCTGCCAAGCTATTTACAGGACGCACTCATCAGATACGTGTTCATTTAGCTAGTTTGGGACGACATATATTGGGTGATGATTTATATGGTTTTAAGAGCAAAAGAGATAAAATACAAAGAGTCAATCTACATGCGTATCTACTCTACTTAGTTCACCCTGAAACTGGTAAAAAGATGGAGTTTGTTGCCCCACTTTTTGATGATATGAAGAAGTACATAACAAAATATTTTGATGAAGAGTTAGTCTCTACAAAAATTAATCCTAAAAAAATTGGAACACTATATTTATAAAAAGCAGGAAATATGCCACATTTAAAAGTTAAACCATTTGATACTTCAACCATAAAAAGTAAGATTGAAGATAGTAGCATAATGACTTTTTTTGCTACATCTGATAGATTGGATATAGTTATTGGTATTGAACATAAAAATGAAGAGTTCCTTCTTCAATTAAAACAATCTGATGGGGCTTATCTTCTTAAATACGATAAAGTTACACGTCCATTAAAAGTAAATATATTAAAAGAGGCATTAGATATTGTAAGTAAAGAGTTGTCTCTTGAGGTATTATCTTCAAATATAGCACTATCCAATACTAAACCAGCATTATCATCAGCATATTTTAAGAAGATAGAAGATTTTGAAGATATAAAATATCCTAAAGATAAAGTTTCTGTTGAGGTTGGATTTGGTTCGGGAAGACATCTTTTGTATCAAGCCAATAAAAATCCAGATACTCTTTTTATAGGATTGGAGATACATACACCATCAGCACAGCAAGTACTTAAACAGATAGAGCTTCAAGCTATAGAGAATATCTGGGTAGTAAACTATGATGCTAGACTATTTTTAGAGATGTTACCATCTAACCTTTGTAGTCAGATTTTTGTACATTTTCCTGTTCCATGGGATAAAAAACCTCAAAGAAGAGTTATTAGTAAAAGTTTCTTGTCTGAATCTATGAGAGTTTTAGATAAAGGTGGACGTTTAGAGTTAAGAACAGATAGTAATAACTACTTTTGGTACTCCTTAGAGACATTTTTTAGTGTAGAAAAAACTGAAGTTGAAGTACGTAAAAATGAGGCTCTTGGGGTAACTTCCAAATATGAAGCAAGATGGCTTAAACAAGAAAAAGATATATATGATGTTTATGTTAAATCTACAGAAATATCTTCTAAGAAAGATAATATTATAGATTTTAATTTTAATAAAGTAAAATATATTCAGGGAATAGAGAATTGTTTATCTAAACAGGCATTAGTTTTTGATGATTATTTTGTTCATTTTGAACGTATCTTTAAGATTTCTGATACATCTTTATTGATAAAGTGTGCTTTTGGAAGTTTTGATAGACCAGAACATAAATATATATTGTTAGATAGTAATGGTTGTAGATATTTTGTATCTAATCCAGTAAAAACAACAGTTAATAATTTAGCTCATAAATTATTGATAGAGCAGTTTATCTTGAAAAAGGATTAAAGTATGTCAACTGTAATAAATGCGTCCAATCTGACACTTTCTTATGATAATGGTGAGAAAGAGATTATTAGAAATGCAAATTTCAACATTAAAAAGGGTGATTTTGTTTTTATTACAGGACCTAGTGGTTCTGGTAAATCTACACTTTTGAAATCTTTGTATGGAGAGTTAAAAGCAAATAGGGGTAATCTTATAGTTGGTGGTTTAGATTTATGTAATATAAGTAATGGAAAATTACAAGAGTTACGTACTCATATGGGTATAATATTTCAAGATTATAAGCTTATAAATGAGTGGACTGTAGCTAAAAATGTAGTTTTACCACTTATGATAGCTGGTTATTCTCCTGAGATACAAGAGACACAGGCTAAACGTCTTTTAAAACATGTAAAACTTTCTAAATATGGAGATAAATTTCCATTGGAACTCTCTGGTGGAGAGCAACAGCGTGTTGGTGTAGCAAGAGCAATGGCTAAAAATCCTGTACTTATATTGGCAGATGAACCAACAGGGAACCTAGATGATTATTCATCAAATGTTATATGGGATTTGATGGAAAATAGTTGTCAACAGTTAGATACAACAGTATTAGTTGTAACTCATAAAATTCCTACAGTATTTACGTTACCATATAGACATTTTATAATTGAAAATAAGGGTGTATATGAAGTTCATTAAAAACCATCTTATGTTTATCCTACCTCTAATGGCTATTTTATTGGGGATTGAATCATATTTAGTATTTAGTCGTAGTACCAATACATATCAGAAGAATTTAATAGATGATTATAGTATGTTAGTTGTTGCTAAAAAACCATTAGAGTTAAAAATTTTTAAAAATCTCAATAATCATATTTACTCAAGTAAAGAGATAGAAAGAGAAAGTATTGTATCTGATGTTGCTAAAGGTATAAATAAAGATGATACTAAAGAGATATTAGATGAATTACCATACTTTTATAATCTAAAACTAGATTCATATTTAAATAGTTCACAATTAGATAGTATAAAGCAAGATCTTAAATCAAACGCAAATATAAAGAGAGTAGAAACATTTGGATCTTCATACAAGTCAAATTACAGATTGTTTATGTTTATTAAATTTATATTGAATGTATTTATAATTTTTATGGCAACAATAAGTATATTTCTTATCATTAAGCAGATGGAGATATGGAAGTATGCACATAAAGAGCGTATGAGAGTTATGGAGATATTTGGCGCTCCCTTGATGTTGCGTTCAGGTATTTTATTTAAAGTAGCTTTTTTTGATGCTATTGCATCTACTATTTTAGTATCTAGTATCTTTTTTTATCTTAAGTTTTATTGGGCTGTAAGTAGTGGTATAGATATGATTAGAAAAAATCAAGATACTCTTTTTAGGATGACAGATATAGGTATTTTACTTGTATCTTCATTAATTATTGTAATTATTTCAGTATATACTGTAGTTTTTTTAAATCATGGAGCAGATGAGTGAAATTCTTTTTATTGCTATCTATCTTTTTTATAGGTATATTATATTCATCATCATCAACTGTAGTAAAGATAGAACATTCAAAAAAAAATTTATCTAAAACAGATATAGATAAAAAAAATGCAAGTAGACGTTTAGATAGAATTGCTTCGGATATTAAATCTACACAACAAGAGATTTTATCTCTTGAAAATAAAATTGATAAATTAGACCTTACTAAATTAAATAGAGAAAAAAAGTATAAAGAACTTAAATCAGAACTTAAAAAATCTAATTTAGATTTTTTAAATATGAATAATAATTTAGATAAAAAACGTAAAAGATTTATATCTCTTTTATCTGAACAATTTTCTGTTATTTTTGCTATGAAACATTCTCATCAAGTGACTCAAAAGTCTGTTATAGCTCAAGAAATATATAGTGAATATAAGAAATATAATAAAAAATTATTACATAGTTTAAAATATGAGATTTCTAATCTTAATAAAAAGAAAAAAAAGAAAGAGATTTTACGCAATAAAACTAAAGCTGAAATAGCAAATATAGTTAAAAAACGTAAGTCTTATATGGCAAAAAAAAGACAAAAAGAGATCTTACGTAAAAGATTAGCATCAGATGAAGATAAATATAGAGCTAAATTAGAAAGAATTGTAGATAAACAAAATTATTTACGTACAACACTTGCAAAATTAAATATTTTGCGTAAACAAGAAGTTAATAAAGCTAAACGAATTGCAGATGCTAAAAAAGAGGCTATTCGTTTAGAACAAGTAAGACAAAGACGTATCAGAAAAGCTAAAGCATTAGCAAATGCGAAAGCTATAAAAGCTCAAGAAGCATTAAGATTAGCTACGACTGAGAAAGAAAAGAAAAAAGCTAAATTAGCTTCTATAGAAGCAGAGAAAGAAATACAACAAGTATATAAAAAAAGTGATAAGGTCAAACAAGTAAATTCATCATATAAGAAACCACAAGTGTATGCGTATAATGGAATAAAGACTATTTCCCCCATAGTTAATCCTAAAGTTATAAAGTATTTTGGTACATATGTAGACCCTATTTATAAAATAAAGATTTTTAACGAATCTGTTACTCTTCAATCATCTACTCGTGATGCAAAAGTAAAAAATGTACTTAATGGTAAAGTAGTCTTTGCAGGTAAAAGTTCTATGCTTGGAAAAGTAGTAGTAGTTGCACATAATCATAGAATGCACACAGTATATGCAGGTCTTTCTAAAATAGCACCTACTATTCATGTAGGTAGTAAGATAAAAAGAGGATATGTTATAGGAAAAATCAATAGAAAACTTATCTTTCAAGCAACAAAAAACTCTAAACATATTAATCCATTGAAACTTATTAGCATATAGATATATGCTAATAAAATATTATATTTTAGATTTTACAAAACTCTCCATATCTTTTACAACTTCTTCAAGAGTTCTTGCTCCATCTATAACTTCTAAAAGATTTTTTTCTGTATAAAATGCTTGTATATCAGCTAATGGATCAGTATAGATTTTCATTCTATCGTTAAATACCTCTTCACTGTCATCTGAACGCTCTTCACCTGGAGCTGCTTCTGCTCTACGACCCAATATTCGTTGACGTGCTACCTCTTCAGAGACTCTTACTTCTATTACAGAAGCTAGTTCAATGTTATCTTCTTTGCTTACAAGTTCATCAAATGCAGTCATCTGTTCTGTTGATCTTGGATAGCCATCTATCAATACATTGTCAACAGGAGCATTGTTTATAGCAGAAACTATAGTATTTACAATGATTTCTAGTGGTACAAGTGTACCTTTTGAGATGTAAGACTCTATCTCTTTACCTAACTTTGAATCAGAAGCTACCTCTTCACGTAACATATCTCCTGTAGAGTAGTGAACGATGTTTTCATTTTTTTCAGCAATGATACTAGCATCTGTTGTTTTTCCTGAACCAGGGGCTCCAATGATTAAAAATAGTTTTTTCATTTTGTTTTTCCTTGTTTATAAATATCTTTAATTTGTATGGTCGATATAATCGACCATTTTTTATTTGCTTATATAGAATTTATGTTGTTGGTGCTTGTTTTCTTATTCTAAGACTTAGCTCTTTGAGTTGTTCATCTTCTACTGGACTTGGTGCAGATGTAAGAAGACATTGTGCTTTTTGTGTTTTAGGGAAGGCTATAACCTCTCTAATGCTATCTGCTCCAGTCATAAGCATAATAAGTCTATCAAGACCTAAGGCAAATCCACCATGTGGTGGCGCACCATATTTAAATGCTTCAAGTAAGAATCCAAATTTTTCTTGAGCTTCCTCTTCTGAGATACCCATAAGTTTAAAGATCTCTTTTTGTAGATTTTCTTTATGAATACGGATAGACCCACCACCAAGCTCTGTACCATTAAGTACAATATCGTAAGCTACTGATTTTAAATCTTCTATATCATCATAAGATATATCTCCATTTTCATCAAGTGCAGGCATTGTGAATGCGTGGTGCATAGCTTTTGTTTTACCATCTTCTACTTCAAACATAGGGAAGTCCATAACCCATAAGAATTCAAATACATCATCAGGAATTATATTCATAATCTCAGCAAGATAGATACGGAAACGTCCCATATAGTCAAGTACAAGTTTTTTATCTCCAGCTCCAAAGAATACAGCATCACCAACTTCAAGTTCACATCTTTCGATAATCGCTTCAATGTCTTCATCGGTAAAGAACTTAGTTAGAGGACCTTTTAGACCATCTTCTTTCATTTGGAAGTACCCTAGACCTGATGCTCCAAATTTACGTACATACTCTTCAAAACCTTTCATCTGACGTTTAGAGAATATCTCATCACCTTTTGGAACTTTAAGTGCTTTAATACGATTATGTTTACTATCTTTTGCAATATTTGAAAATATCTCATTGTCACAACGAGCAAATATATCTATGACATCTACCATAGCTAGGTCATAACGCATATCTGGTTTATCTGAACCATATTTCTCCATAGCATCAGTATATGTCATACGAGTAAATTTTGTAGGAATGTTAAATCCACATTTATCAAAGATATTGTGAATTAGTTTTTCAGCTACTTGGATAACATCTTCTTGATTACAAAAAGACATCTCAACATCTATCTGTGTAAACTCTGGTTGTCTATCTGCTCTTAAGTCTTCATCACGGAAACATTTTGCTATTTGGAAGTAACGGTCAAAACCACCTACCATTAAAAGTTGTTTAAAAAGTTGTGGAGATTGAGGAAGAGCATAAAACTCACCATTGTGTACACGACTTGGCACAAGATAATCTCTAGCACCTTCAGGAGTTGATTTGGTAATAATAGGAGTTTCTACTTCAAGAAAATCTAACTCATCAAGTGTATTACGTGCTGCTATAGTTGCTTTTGAACGAAGTTTAAAAATATCGTATGATTTTTGAGTACGAAGCTCTAGGTAGCGATGTTTTAATTTAATCTCTTCATTAACCTTATCATCATTTAAATCAAATGGCATAGGTTTTGAACGATTTTCAATAATAAGTTTATCTACAACCATCTCTACTTTACCAGTTTTTAGTTTAGGATTTTCAAGTCCTTCCCCTCTAGCTCTCATAGTACCTGTAGCTATAAGTACAAACTGGTCTCTTATATCTTCAGCAAGTTTATGAGCTTCTGCATTATCTGCTGGGTCACAAACAAGTTGAATAACTTCATCTTTATCTCTAAGGTCAATAAATATTAACCCTCCATGGTCTCTACGACTAGCTACCCAACCTGCTACGGTAACTTCTTGACCAATATGTGTTTCGTTTACTTTTGCACAATAGTGTGTTCTCATATATGCGTTCCTCTATATAATATGGTTGCGATTATAGCTAAATGTTGTTTAAGGGTTAAATAATTAATGTTTATAATAAAATGAATATAAATGATAGTTGAATGAATAGGAAAATTTATCTATGAATTGGTTGCGGGAGGAGGATTTGAACCACCGACCTTCGGGTTATGAGCCCGACGAGCTACCAAGCTGCTCTATCCCGCGACAGGAATTTTATAACTATAAAAGTTATTGGAATGAGATTATAGCTTAAATAAATATATTTAAACTTAAATCAAAATGGATGGGGTAGAGGGATTCGAACCCCCGAATACCAGTACCAAAAACTAGTGCCTTACCGCTTGGCGATACCCCAT